>PWME01000178.1 GCA_003559235.1 Mollicutes bacterium
CAGGGCGTGACCCTTGGTATGATCCTTACGGAGAAGACCGACACTTTCATGCACTTGGGACCAAGCGACATGTTACAAAAAAAGACGTTACTCTTTTCACCCGTTGAAAAGTTGTTAAATCGCATCGTGAACAGTCATGCGACGGATGAAGAAAACGCCATAGATTATGACCGCTACTTGTCTGCGCACGCAATCCGGCTGACTTGGTTCGCCAACGACGCCATCGATGCATCATTCAAAAAGGATCTGCAGAAGTCGACGGCGATGTTTTTGACGTTTGTGGTGGACGAGCAGATCGGCCATTTGGCGAAATACTATGTACTCGAAGGGTGTCATTGTTTGTTGCGATTAACATTGACGCCTCGCGAGCGCGCGGACGTGGAAGCTATGGCCGGACCCATCATTGAAGACCCCGCTTTGTGTGAGCGGGGCCGATGGTTGGCGAACGATGTGGCGAAAGTTTTGAGGGACACTTGAGGCCGGCCGGCTGATCGATGCAAACGACACCTTCGTCACAGCGCTTGCGCATCATGATCAAGGCTTATGATTCATGCGAATCTAAGGGGTATGATGCGGGCAAGTGTTTGATGATTTCGGGCAATAGGATGAAATTGTCGATGTCATATTGCTTGAAAGGGTCTTTGCTGTTTCCATCATTGAGGACTTTGAGGGCTTCGGCAACCTCATCGAGGGCATCGTAGTCGACTAGGCAAACGTGTCGTTTGCTTTCAAGACATTTTCGCTTCCCGAGCCGCAAAGCTTCATCGAGTGGCAAACGGGTCCAGCCATTGACATAGTGAAAAGCGTTCCACCGCAAGTGTTCGGTTTCTCCTAAGATATCCAAACCGTCTTTATGGATGTTTCGGATGTAATCGACCAAATGGTCTGAGGAAGGATACGTCTTCAAGATGTCGTGTTTGGATAGACCGAGTAGAAACAGTTTCACCTTATCATGCTCGGCGACGGCACGATTAGAAGCCTTGTCCCACAAAGGCACCTCGTCATAGTTTTTCAACCGGTATCCGGGATCGCTTTGACGTTTGGTTTCTTCGTGGGCCCGATGATAGTGACGTGCCTCTTTGTCAATGTGGTCATATAAGATGAAATCACGGGTCAAGTGTCCTTGCAATGAACCGAAGAAGACGATATCGGCCTTGTCTGCATGGAGTACTTGCATGGCGTGTTCGGTTTCACCGTTGTGGAGATGACAATAGATTCGTGGACAGCGTAATTGGTGCTTTTTTGCGTAGCGGTCGACCATCAAGGAAAAATCGATGTTCAATGCTTCGTCGGGGAAAGCGAACAGCATGACATCGACCTGTTCGACGCGTTCAAGCAAAGCGGATACGTACGCATCCGTTTCCGGCTCGCATGCGACGATGGTGATGTCGGCGGCATCATCGATCCCGGGATAGGCTTGATACAGTTTGCTTTGCAATAAAGGGCGCGCATCTGAAAGGTGGAACACGGGCTTCTGTCCAACAAATTGCATAGTTTGCACGAAATATTTGAAAAATGCATCCCCTAAAGGATAGAAACCGCCAATCCACGCCTGAAACGGGGAGATCACCGTAAAGTTCCCCACGTCTTTTTCCAGTCGCTCAAGCAAGGTTTGCAAGTCGACATGTCGCTTGATATACAGATCGTGCTCGTGGATGAAATGGACTTCAAGCGATGCTTTTGTAGCACGATCCGACACGTTTTGCGCAAAGGAGAAACGATGCTTGACATCGTAATCGTCGATCCGCACGTAAAGGTGCACCGCGCGTCGTCGCTCGGTTGGATACCAGTTCGTTTTAGGCGTCGGGGCATCGTAGATATTTTTCGCATGAAGGAGATTTTGATGCAAGTCATCGGTTAAGCATAAGAAATAGAGCGATTCGGCTTTTCGAAACAACGTGTTTTTCAATTTGCCCATCGATAAAAAAGCATAGCCTTTTCCCACGATTTGCGACCGCTTTGTGGCGTCATCGACAACGAACACCTTGTCACGGGGCATGTGTTGGATGTCTTCGATCAACGTATCGAGCAAAGGATCGTAGCCCATGACGACAAACGTCTTCTCACTGGCGCCGTACTTGGCCGAAACCACGGTGAAAAAGTCTCGGAACAATGTTACAGCGATTGTTTGGGCCAACAAGGAGAATATCAATACTGAGATGAGTGACAACACCGGTAACGCCCAAAGCGAATCGACGATCCAAGGGTTGCGCAAAGACTCGAAGTCATTATTCAGGAGGAGCATTTGTGCGGCGGAGAGAAAGGCCCGCGCCGAGGTGGCGACGTACCGCTTTTCTTCATAATAACCGATATAGTAGAGCGTAAATCCCATGGAGAATAAGACAACCATCAAAGTGAGTTTGATTTTGCCGATTTTCAGGAATTTGCTGATGCCGATAAAAACGACCGCCATGAAGCCGATGAAAACTAGGCTTAGTACAATCGATAACATCAAATCCATGAGGTCGGGTTCCGTTCCATCATTTTTACCACCATTGAATTTCACGCCTTTCTTGTTTAAAACACACGTCTAAGCATCGAAAAACATCATGCCCCTTCACTTATGTATGTCAGTAAGGGGTTCAAGGCTGTTTCATCCAAAGCACTCGAAACAGGTTTCAAGCCATGCATGGCTTTTAGGGTGAATCCGCACATAGAGACTGTTTAAGCGTGTTGTTTGCGCGTACTTAACCCATCATGGATTTATCACGGACAAATGTCACTTAAATCATAAACGATTTTCACCGCATTCTCAACAGTTGATTGGCGTGATTAGACATATGTCAAAGCGAGTTCACTTTGTTTTTCAAGAACGTATTGACACGACCATTCATCCGTTCGTGGTTGAATAACAGTAAACAGAAGTATATAATGAGTATATGTCGTATTCTGAACGTGGGGGAGTTTTGATGTCGGAGTTAGCAGATTTGCAAGCAAAGATTATGGATTTTTTCGAAAACAGGATGCATCTTTCATGCGAGAGTGATGACGTTGACGAACAGACTAAAAGCGTGACAGTGGCCGATATCAGTCATCCATACATCGAGGAAGACTTCACGATCATCGTCGAGATAACGAAATTTCGCACATTGGATGTACACTTCTTTTTAGGCCACCTGAACCCGACGCTTGATGTGTTGAAGCACATCAACACCTTGAACAGCACACAAAAAGATTTTAGAGCCTACATTGATCAAGACAACAGACTCACGCTTACACACAGCAGCTACGATGTGACTGAAGAAAGCGCCCTTCAGACGATTCCTTGGACGATTGATCGTCTTGTTTCACCCCGCGTCCTAGACGTAGTCGCATCACTGTCTAAGCTGACGACGTAAGCTTGCATGAAGTGAATGCGTCGAAGGGCCGGAATCGATAGAGATTGAGGTCTTTTTATCCGCATGGGTTGCGACTTAAGAAAACAGTCTAGTTAAGATTTTGAACTAAGTATACACTTAAATAGTAGTGATAACTGGATAAAGTGAGGTTTTGAGATGATTTATTGAATTACCAAAGCCTTAAAACATACTTATATGGGTTCCAAATACTAAAGACTTTTTAAATATATGTTTGCGAGCTTGTATTCCGAATGAGAACTCCATTAAAGTACTCTGAAGCGAACAATATAAATAAATAGAAAAAACGGTATTGTGTATCGAACAAAAGAAGTTGATATAAATCTAATTTATTCGCAGAGATGTAGTTTTGTTAACTAACTTTAGATAAGAGGGGTTCACTTGTTGTGAATCTTTATTATTGTTGTTGTGAATCTTTATTATATCCTTGTTACCAAGTAACTTATTATGGTATGATTATGCCATAATAAGTTAAAGGAATGTTTTTATGCCTAAAATAATTCCAATAAATGAGTTAAAAAATACAGCGAACATTTCCAAAATTGTACAGGAAAGTGATGAACCAGTTTTTGTTACAAAAAACGGTTATGGATCTATGGTTTTAATGAGTGTTGAAGTCTATGAAAGAGAAATTGCTAAGAACCAAATTGTGAAAATGATTAATGATTCCTTGAAAGATATAGAAAAGGATGATTTAAAAACTGAAGGACCATTGTTTATTAGTGAAATGAAAGCAAAGTATGGAAAGAAGTTATAAACTATTACCTAAAGCTAAAAAGGATTTAGAGAGTATTTTTTCAGTATGTTGCATTAGAACTGTTCAACCCTGAATCTGCATTAGAACTAATCGAAAGAATTGAAGCGTTACCTGTTAGAGTTTAAGACACATACTTTTGACTGAAATTATGAATCATAGCATGAACGTTTTTTACTTTTTCCAGCGTTCATTACAAGTTAAAGTGATACACCATACACCACCGGCTGACCCCTTCTAATCTGACGGAGTTTTTTTTAGGAAGAAGTAATCTTACGTGTTATGTATAGCAATAAGGCCATGTACATCAATGTCTTCTTTTGATCAAATCGATGATCTATCTTGCGTTATAATCACTCAAGTGTTATTATATTACCGAACAGTAATATAATGGAGGGCTTTAAAATGACACAAGAAACAAGGGTGTTCAAGTTATTGTCGGATCCGAACCGTATCGCAATCTTCATGTTGCTCATGGATGATGAATACTGCGTTTGTGATATTGAAAGATTATTGAATATGAAGCAATCCAATGTTTCTAAGCACCTCATGGCATTCAAAAAATTGAGTTTACTGGAATGCAGGAAACATTCGACATGGAATCATTATCGGCTTTCGAAGTCATCTCTAAGTGAATTGAGAGAACTATGTGATTATTTACGCAAGTCTAGTCCATACATCGAGATTCAAAAATCGCTTCGCTCCTTTGAAAAAAGCGTGTGCGTAACCGAGGGTGAAAAAACATGAAGAAGCGTATTGTGTTTGTCTGTATCCATAACAGTTGTCGCAGTCAGATGGCGGAGGCGTGGACTCGACATCTGGCTGGAGACAAAATGGAAATCTATTCGGCAGGAACCCAAAATTATCCAGAAATCAAACCGTTGGCTATTGCGGTCATGGAAGACATCGGTATCGACATGTCTTTGCAGTACCCGAAAACGATTGAAGACATACCCCAACCCGTCGACATTCTCATCACGATGGGGTGCGGGGTGGAGTGCCCCTATGTTCGAGCGAACTATCGAGAAGATTGGGGATTGGAAGATCCCTCTGGTAAATCAATTTCGGCATTCAAGGACACGCGTGATCAAATAGGGGAAAAGGTTCGTGAGCTTTTGATGCGAATAGAAGAAGGTGTCCTGTGACGAACGAGGAAAAAGGGTTGAACCTTTTCGAGAAATATTTGACCGTATGGGTTTTGGTATGTATGGGGATTGGGATATTTATCGGACGTTATCTCAATTTCATACCACAATTTTTGGATCGTTTCACATACGCCGAAATCTCAATTCCGATTGCCGTCTTGATTTGGATGATGATCTATCCCATGATGCTGAAAGTAGATTTCATGAGCATTCGGAATGTCCGTAAAAATCCGAAGGGCTTATATCTAACTTGGATTGTCAATTGGTTGATTAAACCTTTCACGATGTTCTTGGTGTCAGCATTCTTTTTCTTCATTGTCTTCAGCTCGTTCATCGATACCGACCTTGGTCGTCAATACTTGGCGGGCGCGGTTATTCTTGGAGC
>PWME01000040.1 GCA_003559235.1 Mollicutes bacterium
GCGCCCAACGAAAAGCGTTAGATGTCATTGAAGAAGAAGTTGGCCGTCCCATTAATTATCATTCTTATGTTTCAGGTGTGGCTGGGCCTGAAATTGCGGTTTTGTTTACCGAAGAAGGCGTTAATGGCGCCCATCAAGACCCGCAATATAATGTGCTATACCGCAATATAAACATGCAACGCAGTTTCGTTGATGCGGCAGAAAGCAAACAAATTATGGCGTATGCAAATATGGCGCAAATCGATGGGGCACATAATGCGAATGCTACCGCGCGTGATGCGTGGAAGGTTATGCCAGAACTGCTTGTGCAACACGCGATTAATTCGATATACAGTGAAAAAATTGGGATTAAGCCAGAATATATATGCTTATCAACCGTACCACCAGCGGCACCCCCAACGCCAGATTTAAAACTCAACTTACCGTATGCACTCGCATTGCGTGAATTTTTTGATAAATATAAGATGCGTGCGCAAATGAATACGAAATACATGGACTCATCAACCCGCGAAGCCACCGTAACCCATGTATTAAACTTACTTATTTCGCGGTTAACGAGTGCTGATATTCAAAGTACGATTACGCCTGATGAAGGCCGTAACGTACCATGGCATGTGTATAATATTGAAGCCCTTGACACGACTAAGCAAGCCATGAGCGGCATGGATGATTTATTGAGTATGCTTGAACTTAAATCAACCGGCTATCTATACGATAAAAAACGCGAAATACAAGAACGTGCCATTTTAATGATGGAAGAAATCATTGAAATGGGTGGGTACTTTAACGCAGTTGAAGCGGGTATGTTTGTGGATAGTGGTGAGTACCCAGAGCGTAACGGTGACGGCATTAAACGTGAAATCGATGGTGGTGTCGCAGCCGATAGCATCATTAAACGCGATGATGATTACATGGCACCTGTCACAGCACATTATGGGCATAATAACGTTGAACAATACGACCCAAGCGCAAAAGATGATCCGGCAAAACTTATTGGCGGATGCACGTTTGAAAAACCCGATATGATTCAGTTCATCGATGAACTTGATGAAACGGATAATGTGTATTTACGACTTGATGAAACCGAACCATACCGCAATACAAACCGCATAAAACCTGAAGTTGAGTGGTTAGGAGACGGGGTTGTGACCGTTGACCTCTTTTTCCCAACAGGTCCTGATATAGCGGGTGAAGCCGCTGTGGTAGCGGGAGAAAAAATGCAGTTGAAGAACGTTGAAGTCATCCATAAAGAAGTTTTACATCCTAGCGAAGGGACCCGGGTCCAAATTAAGGGCCGTGTTCAGTTTGATATTGATATAAATTCGTTGACGTTACCAGAAAAAGCGGATCTCATGGATGATGAAGCCTTGTATGCGTTTTTCAAAGCACGCGATGTCAAAGTCATTGCCGGTACAGGTGGCGACGATGAACATAGCGTTGGCATCCGTGAAGTGCTAGATATCAAGCATGGCGGGATTGAAAAATATGGAATTCCTTATACCTATCTTGGTACGAGTGTCCCGATTGAAAAGTTTGTGGATGCGGCGATTGAAATGGATGCAAAGTGTATTATGATGTCAACGATCATCTCCCATGATGATACCCATTATAAAAACATGGAAAAACTGCATAACTATGCGGTTGAAAAAGGCGTGCGTGATCAATTGATTCTTATTGCAGGTGGGACACAAGTAACGCCTGAAATCGCGCGCAAACATCATATGGACCAAGGCTTTGGGCGCGGCACAAAGGGTGCACATATTGCCACGTTTATTGCCAAAAACATTAAACAGTGGGAGAACGGTGCATGAATATCGACTGCATTGTTGCAGAGATAGGCAGTACGACAACCGTTGTAAACGCGTTTGATTTTTCAAAACAACCGCATTTTTTAGGACGCGGGTTATCCCATACGACGGTGGAGTCTGATGTTTCAACCGGTTTAAAAAATGCCATGAACCATCTGAAAGAAATCTTACAAACAGCGTCGCTTGATGTTGAGCATTTTATTGCCACATCAAGCGCTGCAGGTGGTTTGCGCATGTGTGTGTCAGGCCTTGTTTATGATATGACCGTTCGCGCCGCAAAAGAAGCTGCCCTTAATGCTGGGGCGAATTTGCATTTGGTTACCGCTGGTAACTTAGATGAAGACGACTTAGAACAAATCGAAGCCATTCGACCAAATATTATGCTAGTGGCGGGTGGTACGGATTATGGTGAAAAGTCGGTGGCGTTTAATAATCTTTTAGCCATTGCAGATTTAAAACTGGATATACCGCTTATTTATGCGGGTAATGTGGAAAACCATTATAAGATTAATAAAACGTTTAAAGACCATTCACAAGGAAAACACATATCGATTGTGGAAAATGTCTATCCACGGGTTGATTTCATGAATATTGCGCCGCTCAGAAAAGTCATTTATGAAACCTTTGAAGCGCATATTGTTGAAGCGAAAGGCATGCACACCATCCGAGACATGGTCACAGGGTCTATTATGCCAACGCCTGGTTCTGTTATGGAAAGCACGATGGTGCTTCATCGGATGATTGGTAATGTCATGGTTATTGATGTTGGCGGGGCAACAACCGATGTTCACTCTGTGACAGAACCGAGTGATGAATTTAAGATCTATTTAGAAGGTGAACCAAAAGAAAAACGTACCGTAGAAGGCGATTTAGGGGTTTACGTGAATTTAAAACACGTTGTTTCAACCATGGACAAAGCCAGGGTATTAAAACGGCTTAAGATGGATGAAGCAACGTTTGATGAACTCGTTGAAACGACACCACAAATCCCAGAAAGCGAAGCCCAAAAAGCGCTTGTTGAACAAGTGTGTGCAGTGTGCGTTGAAAGGGCTTTGCTTCGTCATGTCGGGGATAAGCGTAAAGTGTATACGTCTAGCGGTCAAAAGGTAATTCCTGAAGGCCGTGATGCCACGCAGGTTAACACAATCGTTTTAACGGGTGGGGCACTCTTACACGCACGTGACGCAGAATCAATCGTACGCAATGTATTAAAACGCAATCCTGAAAGCTTATTACCCCATCCTGAATGTAGGGTTGTTAAAGACAAAGACTATATTTTATCCAGCGCGGGTGTGCTTTCGTTGAGTCATGAAAATGAAGCGCAGGCCATCATTCGTCAATCACTCAACATAAAGGGGTGATCGTGTGTATCCACGATTAAGAATCGATACGGCTAAATACCGTCATAATGTTCAAACATTACAAAAGCTGTGCCACAAACACGGTCTTTCTATGATGGCAGTAACCAAAGTTTTTTGTGCAGACCAACGCCTTGTTGATATCATTAATGAACTCGAAGTTGATTATATTGCGGATTCAAGGATTATGAATTTACGCCGCATGAAAACGGACCGAAAAAAAGTGTTACTTAGAATTCCTTCTTTACACGAAGTTGATGAAGTGGTGCTTTTTGCTGACGTTTCTTTAAACTCAGAAATGAAAACCATTAAAGCGCTCAATAAATCCGCTAAATACCAAGATACCGTTCACGATATTATCTTAATGGTTGATATTGGGGATTTACGTGAAGGGGTTTATTACAAAGAAAGCGTCATGAGTATGATTACAGATATCCAAGCGCTAAGACATATTAACCTTAAAGGGATTGGCACGAACCTAACGTGTTATGGCGGGGTTGTTCCAAACCAAGACACGTTAAAGAAATTGACTGATATTGTGCGGCTTGCAAAAGATACGCTTGGCGTAACGTTTGATATTATAAGTGGCGGCAACTCATCGCACTTACATTTACTGTATAAAAATGCATCCATTGACGCTGTCAATAACTTAAGAATTGGAGAAGCGCTAATTTTAGGTCGTGAAACCGCATTTGGTAAACCGCTTGATGATTTGTATCAAGACGTTGTGACGCTTGAAGCAGACCTAATAGAAATGAAACAAAAACCCTCCATACCAGAAGGCGATATTGGTATGGATGCGTTTGGTAAAACCCCTGTTTTCGAAGACTTTGGATTAATGCAGCGCGGTATTTTAGCGCTTGGTAAGCAAGATGTTGATTTTCACGAACTTATTCCTGAAGACACTAATGTTCGCTTGATTGGGAGTAGTTCAGACCATATTATTGCCGATTTATCCAATACAAGCACACCATATAAACTCGGTGATGTGTTAAGATTTAGATTATCTTATGGCAGCTTGCTTAGTTTAATGACGTCGCGTTATGTGGAGAAAAGTTATGTATAAGCGGTATCGTTCAACGGTGTTAGAAGTGTATTTACAAAACATTGTCGATAATTATCAAGCGTTGGCTGATTATGTTGACAATAAAACTGTCATTCCAGTCATTAAAGCGGATGCCTATGGGCATGGTGCTGTTAAGGTTTGTCAAGCGCTTATCGACCATGGGGTTACGTTTTTTGCGGTAAGTTTATTGGAAGAAGCGTTAGAACTACGCGAACACTTTGAGACGATTGATATTTTGGTAATGGGCGTTGTGGATGCTGATGCTTTACCCGTTATGGCAAAACACCGCTTAGCATGTACGGTGTATGAAGAAAGCTTTGCAGAAGATGTTCTTGCCTTTCATCAACCGCTTAACGTGCATTTAAAAGTTGATACTGGGATGAACCGCCTTGGCTTTAAAAACCATGATGCGATTAAGGCATTTGCGAGTCGTATTGAAACCCATAAAACATTAACCTTAGAAGGAATTTATACCCACTTTGCATCATCGGATGGTCATCCAGATTTTACGGCGTTACAAGCTGAACGCTTCAAGCATATTGTACAGGCACTGCCTAAGCGTCCTAAGGTGGTCCATATTGCCAATACTTCTGGTGCGATTAACATCGAAAACCAACTGGATTTCACAACGCATGTTCGCAGTGGTATTTTGCTTTTTGGCAGTACCTTTGAAAAAGGGTTTAAACCTCTTAAAACTGCCAGTGCACTCAAAACGCGTATTGTGCAAATTAAACATCTAAAAGCAGGAGAACATGTTGGTTATAATATTACCTATACGGCCAGTGAAGATGAAATAATCGGGGTTTTGCCTATCGGTTATGCGGATGGCTTTTTACGCAAACACCAAGGTGGCAATGTCTCCATCAATGGCAAGCGGTATCCGATTGTTGGTCGGGTTTGCATGGATCAGTCTTTTATTAAAATTGATGCTTCCATTTCTAAGGATGATTCGGTTATTATGTATGGGGATGATGTGGTAACCATTGAAGCCATTGCAAAACAACTTGACACGATTACCTATGAAGCGTTTTGTCTTATTTCTAAGCGCGTACCCCGTGTGTATCCACCGAAGGAGGAATCATGATGAAATTAAACGTTTACTCTGAAATTGCACCACTCAAAGATGTGCTTTTACATCGCCCTGGGAAAGAACTTGATAATTTAACCCCCGCGTTGCTTGAAAAGTTACTGTTTGATGATATTCCTTTTTTGGATGTGGCACGCGAAGAACATGACGCGTTTGCGAATGTATTAAGAGAGCATGGTGTTACCGTACACTATTTAACCGATTTGGTTGCAGAAGCGATTGAGGCGGCCCC
>PWME01000091.1 GCA_003559235.1 Mollicutes bacterium
GTTGCACAGTTGCTTGCCTTAAACGAACAGCTCGCCATCAATTATCGCAATAAACTTCGTGATAAACCCCTTGAAGTACTTTATGAATCGTGCAACGATGGGCTCTGCACGGGCCATACCTCAGAATACATTCGTGTCGCCGTGAAAGATGATGATGCGCAAGAAAATACGATTGAAAAGGTTCAGTTAAGTACTGTGGATTATCCTGAATCAAAAGCGACGCGGTTAAATTGATCATAAATATGAAGAAATATGCGCCGTTATGCGAAATTCCTTTACAAAACCTATAATCTTTGATATTATGTTAACGAAAATTCACGAGTGGAAGGGGGGAAACCTCTTGGCAAAAACAGTAGTTCGAAACAATGAGTCTTTAGAAGACGCGTTGAGACGATTCAAACGCGATGTTTCGCGTTCAGGGACCCTCGCGGAAGCTCGTAAGAGAGAATACTACGTAAAGCCTAGCGTTTCTAAAAAAATTAAGCAAAAACAAAACAAGAGAAAAAAGTAGTATTGACATGACAACCCCAAAAAGCAGGTATGCAAGGCAAACATTCATACCTGCTTTTGTTTTGTGCCTCAAGGGTTGCATTCAAAGCCTTGTAAGCGTATAATTTTCATATAGTCTGGAGGAATGAAACTGTGCGACCATGGATTGTTTTACTGATTACCTTTGGCGTTTTTGTTATCGCTTTTGGGGTGATGACATTATGGCTTTATGATGGTGAAGAACCATCACCCTTAGAACCCCTCGCAAAAGAACATGTTGTGGAGGCGTACCGTGCATTAGAAGACCATATTGGTGAGCCGATTGAGGTTGAAAAGACCGATTGGGTTTGTGTGGTTGCGGATGGCATGTTAGGGGATGAAGAGTTTTGTGCGTTCTTTGTGGCTTTTACGCATGAAAGCATAAGTTTCACGCGTTACCGTGAAGTATCGACAATTGTCGATATCGGTAGTGATTTTCAAATTGAAGTTTCCATCGATGTCATAGCGGATGACGATGCTTATTATACGCGTTTAGCGTATGCAAAAAACGAATGGACCCAAGAATTTCGCGACTTTGGTGAACGAGAAAATGTCGCCATTGCGTATGATTATGACACATTTTCTACGCGCGCAATTAACGATGCGTTAGCGGCTGCGCGCGATTAAGTTATTAAAAGGGAGAATGATGCTTTGAAAGTAAGTGAATTAAAGGTAACATTTCGCAACATGAATACCTTTCGTGAAGTCATCGGGGTTGGCGACCGCCATCTCGATGTTTTGAACAGCTTGTTTCATGTGACAATTTTTACAAAAGGCGAAACGATTCATGTTGATACGGATGATGAAACGATTCTCGCTTCGCTTGAAGCGACGTTTGATACATTGATTAAATTAGTCGATGCGCACGTTCGTATTAGTGAACGCGATGTGATTTATGTTGCGAAGCTTGTCGATGAAGTTGACCGTGATACCATTTTAGATCACTACTTAAAACGGGTTGAAATTACGAAGACGTTTACAGGCAAACCGATTTTTGCAAAAACGATCAACCAACAGCGCTACATTGAAGCGATTGAGCGCAATGATTTAGTGTTTTCAGTTGGGCCAGCGGGGACAGGAAAAACTTACGTTGCCGTCATGCACGCGCTCAATTTATTAAAAAATGGCGATATTAAAAAAATTATTTTGACGCGCCCAGCCGTTGAAGCGGGTGAAAAACTCGGGTTTTTGCCTGGTGACTTAAAAGAGAAGATTGATCCTTATTTAAGACCGTTATATGATGCACTTTATGAAGTGCTTGGTACCCGTCAAACCGAAGATTTATTGGAACGTAATGTGATTGAAATTGCGCCGCTTGCTTATATGCGCGGGCGTACGCTTGAAGATGCATACGTTATTTTAGATGAAGCGCAAAACACTACCCGCGGTCAAATGAAACTGTTTTTGACGCGGCTTGGTTTTCATTCTAAAATGGTGGTGACTGGGGATTTAACGCAAATCGATTTGCCTGGCGATGGCGATGCGATGAGCGGGTTAATCCATGCCATCCATTTGCTTGAAAACGTGAAGGGAATCAACGTGATTCGCTTTGAGCGTATTGATGTCATACGCCATCCACTCATTCAAAAAATCTTGGAGCGTTATGATGATGAACCTCATTGATATGTCGTCGCGGGCGCATGATTATGAAGCTTTGTTAGAAGAAGTTATCAAGGCGGCGTTTGCCTATACCCAAACGGATGTTAATAAAACCTTAAGTGTTGTGATTGTGGATGATGCAACCATAAAAAGCATGAATAAGCAATACCGCAATAAAGATTATGTGACCGATGTCTTAACATTTCCAAGTGATGAAGCAGAAGAACTTGGCGATGTCGTCATTGCGCTTGATAAAGCAACCGTGCAAGCGAAAGCATATGGCCATTCGGTTGAAAGAGAAATCGCCTTTTTAGCGGTGCATGGGTTTTTGCATGCGATTGGTTATGATCATGCGAATGAAAAAAGCGCACAAGTCATGAATACATTGCAAGAAGCCATCTTAAAACACTGTGGCTTAGTGCGAGAAAAGTGAGGACATTATGAAAAATACCCTGTTTGAAAAAGCGCAAGCAGCGCTTAAGAATTGTTATGTCAAATACTCAAACTTTAAAGTCGGTGCGGCGTTAAAGTTGAAAGATGGCACCATTTTAACCGGTGTAAACATCGAAAATGCATCGTATGGATTAAGCAACTGTGCAGAGCGCACAGCGCTTTTTCGTGCCTATGCACAAGGGTACACAAAAGATGATATCGAGGCGGTGTTGGTGACGACAGAACAACCTTATTTTGTGTCACCGTGTGGGGCGTGTCGTCAAGTGATGAATGAACTAGTCAATCCTGATGTGCCAGTAATTATGACGGATAAAGATGGCAATGAAAAAACGGTTTTAAACCATGAATTACTGCCGTTAGGGTTTTCTGGAGACGACCTTTAATGCATAAAAGTGGTTTTGTGACGGTCATTGGGAAACCCAATGTCGGAAAATCAACGTTCATTAATGGGGCGATTGGCGAAAAGATTGCGATTGTATCAAGCAAACCGCAAACAACAAGAAATACGGTTCGCGGTATTTATAACCGTGACGATGCGCAAATTGTTTTTATTGATACGCCTGGTGTGCATGAACCCAAACATAAACTCGGGTCGTTTATGCGGGATGCGGCATTAAAAACATTGAATGCGGTTGATTTGGTATTATACATGATCAACGCGGTTGAAAAGTTTGATGATGTCGATGCAAGCATTATTAAGCAATTAAAACGGGCCAAACCCAAAACGTTTTTGGTTGTCAATAAAATTGATTTAGCCAAAGACATTGATAGGTTGAGTGAACTGATTGATACCTTTAAATCACACCATCCGTTTGACGGCGTTTTTGCGGTTAGTGCGAAAGATGGGACGTACACAAAGTTGCTCTTAAAAGACATTATACAAGCAATGCCTGAAGGTCCAAAGTATTATCCTGAAGACATGAGTCACGACCGCGGCCAATCGTTTATGATTGCCGAACTCATCCGTGAAAAAGTCTTACATCTTACCCAACAAGAAATTCCGCATAGCGTCATGGTAACCATTGATGCGATGGATGAAGATGAATCAATTGAAGGGTTAATGAATATCCATGCGAGTATTATTGTTGAGAGGGACAGCCAAAAAGGGATTATTATTGGCAAAGGTGGGAAGATGATTAAGCGGATTGGCACAAGAGCGCGGGCTGATATTTTGGCGTTATTGGGCGTGAAAGTATATTTAGACTTACACTGTAAAGTCGAAAAGGATTGGCGCAATAAGCAACGGATTTTACAAGCGCATGGGTTTAAAGAGGATGTGATCTAATGGATCAATCGGAAGTTTATGTGCTGCGCACAATCGATTACCGTGAACATGCGAAACTGGTCTATATGTTAAGTGAATCGGGCATCATTAGCGCGGTTGCACACGGCGCGAAAAAAATGCATAGTCCGCTTCGGTTACTTACGCAAAGTGGCAATCATTTAGCGGTCACATTATCCACTTCACGCTTGCCTGCGATGAAAGATGCATCGCTTATCAATCGATATGAAGGCATAAAAAACGATTTAATCAAAACCACGGTTGCCTCTGTCATCCATGAGCTGATTTATTACAATATAACAGACGATGATGATCATAATAAGTTGTTTCAATTTTTACTAAAAACCATGCATGCGCTTGAAACAACGCGTGTGCCCTTAGAAATATTAATGATATTTGAACTGAAGTTTTTGTATTTCCTTGGCTACGGACTTGATTTAAGACGGTGCGCAGTGTGCGGTCGTGAATATCCGCTTTACTTTGATACACATACCGCGCTAACGTATTGCACTGATCATGTGGTTGATGTCAATCGTTCACTTGATCAAAAGGCGTTTAAACCTTTAGAAGCGTTGCTTTGGGTTGACATTAGTCAATTTGAACCGCTTGATTTAAAGGATGAATCCATTGATACTTATATGCGTATCATCGATGATTTATACGCCCATTATTTATCGGTTAAAACGAAAGCGAAAAGCATATTATATAGACTACGAGTAGAAGGTGAATAACATGGATATGGAAAAAATGGTCGCATATGCAAAACAACATGGGTTTGTTTTTCAAGGCAGTGAACTGTATGGCGGCCTTGCGAATACATGGGATTATGGACCGCTTGGCGCGCTCATGAAAAACCGCGTTAAAGCGCTTTGGTGGCAACGCTTCATTCAGGAAGATTTGCGTACGGTTGGCCTTGATTCAAGCATCTTAATGAACCCAGCGGTATGGAAAGCGAGTGGGCATATTGATGGGTTTAATGATCCACTTATTGACTGTAAGGCATGCCGCGCGCGGCACCGCGCTGATCATTTAATTGAATCATTTGATGCATCTTTGCATGCGGATGGGTTAACACCAGAGGCACTCGATGCTATCATTAAAGAAAAAAAGATTCCGTGTTCATCGTGTGGTAAACACGATTTTACACCGGTTAGACAGTTTAATTTAATGTTTAAAACCGCACAAGGGGTTTTAGACGCGCAAAGCCAAGCGATTTATTTGCGTCCTGAAACGGCGCAAGGCATATTTGTGAATGTGAAAAATATCCAACGCGCGCTGCGCCTTAAAGTGCCGTTTGGGATTGGTCAAATCGGGAAGAGCTTCCGCAATGAAATTACGCCTGGTAACTTCATTTTTAGAACGCGCGAATTCGAACAAATGGAACTTGAGTTCTTTTGTAAGCCTGGGGATGAAAAACGGTGGTTCTCGCATTATAAAAATGCCAGTAAACAGTTTTTGTTAGATTTAGGCATTAAAGAAGATAACATTCAACTCCGCGATCACGATGCAACTGAACTGTCGCATTATTCTGATGCCACCACAGACATTGATTTCCGCTATCCGTGGGGATTTGATGAGCTTTGGGGTATTGCCTCTCGTACCGATTTTGATTTAAAACAACATGAGACGCATTCGGGTGAAGATTTACGGTTGCGTGACCCTGAAACGAACGAGACGTATTTACCCTATGTCATCGAACCGTCTTTAGGGGTTGAAAGACTCTTTTTAGCATTGCTTTTTGATGCGTATAAAGAAGAAACGTTAGAAGATGGTGAAACGCGGATTAATTTGGCGTTACATCCAGCGGTTGCGCCATACAGTGTTGCCGTCTTCCCGCTCATTAAAAAATATCATGGTGAAGCGGCACAAGCACTGGCATCCACACTGTCAAAATCGATTGAACTCGTTTATGATGATACAGGAAAAATTGGGAAACGCTATCGTCGCCAAGATGCGATTGGTACGCCGTTTGCGATTACGGTTGATGATGAAACCTTATCGAATCAAACCGTAACCTTACGCGAACGCGATACGATGGCGCAAAGTCGTGTTAACGTTAAAGATTTACCAGAATTATTACGCCAAAAAACGGCATTTTAATAAGGCATAGGTGATGCGCGTGCGTGAAAAGCCAAACAACTTTATTGATGATGTGCTCGCTAAAGTCAATATTGTCGAACTCATCAATGAAACGACACCACTTCAAAAAAAAGGCAAAAACCATATGGGACTTTGCCCTTTTCACCATGAAAAAACGCCATCATTTTCGGTGAGTGAAACCGAACAACTGTATTATTGTTTTTCGTGTAAAGCAGCAGGGAATGCCATCACGTTTGTAAAAGAAACGCAAAACCTAACCTCAAGCGAAGCCATTCGCACCTTAGCTGAGCGCGCAGGGGTAGCGATCCCTGATCAAGGTGCCCCGCAAAAAAACCAAAAATATTATGACATTAACGAAGAAGCTGCGACGTTTTTTAAAGTTATGCTTACCCATACAAAAGAAGGACAAAATGCACTAGATTACTTACATAACCGTAAAATTTCAAACGAGCTCATTCGTACCTTTGATTTAGGGCTTGCGCCTAACGGGCGCGATCAACTCTTTCAAGCCTTAAAACAAAAAAGTTACTTACAAAGCGACATGAGTGATTTAGGGTTGGTCAAAGAAAAAGACCATGTCTATGATGTTTTTAGAAACCGTATTATGTTTCCAATTCATGATGAAAAAGGTAGGGCCATTGGCTTTTCTGGGCGCCTTTATGAAGGCGAACAAAACGTCGCAAAATACATGAACACACAAAATACGCCCGTTTTTACAAAAAGCAAAGTCTTATATAACTTACACCGCGCTGAGGGCGCGATTAAAGCAAAACGGCGCATTGTCTTATTTGAAGGCTTTATGGATGTCATTAAAGCGCACGCTGCCGGGGTAGAAGAAGGCATTGCCTCGATGGGGACGGCTTTGACAGAAGCGCATCTTCGTATGTTAAAGCGCTACAGCCGCAAAGTGGTGTTATGCTTTGATGGCGATCAAGCGGGTCAAGATGCGGCGCGCACCTACATCGATTTGTTAAGCAAAGCCGATTTTGATGTGTATATTGTTTCATTAGAAAAAGGGTTAGACCCAGATGATTATATTGAAACATACGGTGCAGAAGCGTTTCGTGCGTTAATCGATAGAGCGCAAAATGAAATTGATTATTTATATGATATTACCTTAAAACAAACGGATCTTAAACAATACGCCGAAGTCGAGCAGTTTAAAAAGTTTATTTTTAAACGGATTGCGCCACGAGACCGCGGCACACAAGAAGGGTATTTACAACGCTTAAGTGATGATTTAGGCGTCCGAATGAGTACCATTGAACAAGATTTTGCAGAAATTATCCGCAAAGCAAGACCGACGTATAAAAAACCGGTAAAAATGAATATTACGGATAAGTTCAAAAAGGCTGAACGCAGTTTGATCCATTACTTCTTACGCGATCCAATTTATGAAAAACGGTTTCGCAGAGATTTAAAAGATGCCCTTTTTACCGATAAAAACGCCCGTGATATACAACTTGAAATCTTTGAAACCTATCGCTTAAGCGAAACCGCGTTATGCATTGTGCCCGAAGTTTTTAAAACCCACCTTACAGAAGCACAACGCGCTTACTTCGACAAGCATATTGATGTGAAAAACTATCCGTTTCATCAAGAAGAATTCGAGGATTTGATTCGCGTCATGCACGAACAAAACCGCCGTGAACACGAGCGGAAGTTACGCAGCCAATTAGACGATGCATTGACGACCGAAGAGAAGGTACGAATAAAAAAATTGATTGACCAACTTAGGGGGAAATATAATGGAAAAAGAAAAAATCATTCAGGAATTAATTGAAGCGTCAAAAGCCAAAGGCTATATCGCGGTAGCGGAAATCAAGCGCTACATCGATGAAAACGACGATGCGTTCGATGATATTGTCGCGGAGTTAGAAAAACAAAACGTTGATGTGGTGAGTGAAGAAGATATGGTTGCTTATAAAATCCCTTCACTTGCGATTGACGATGATGAGGTTGAAGAAGAGATCGAAAATGAGTTTATGCTCGATCTTGATTTTGCCAAAGACATCGAAGAAGAGTTATTGCAAGATAAGTCATTTGAAAGCCAAATTAGCATTAAAGTCGATGACCCTGTCCGCATGTATTTAAAAGAAATTGGCCGAGTTGAACTGCTCGACCCTGATACAGAGTTAGAACTCGCCAAAGATATTTATTACGCTGAAGAAGCAAGAACCCAATATGAAGCAATGCAAGATGAGAGTGAAACCATTACCCCTGAATATAAAAAGCAAGTTGAAGATTTACTCTACAAGGGAGAACTTGCGAAAAACAAGTTGGTTGAAGCGAACTTGCGTTTGGTCGTATCGATCGCAAAACGTTATGTCGGCCGTGGTATGCAATTTCTTGATTTAATCCAAGAGGGGAACATGGGATTGATTAAAGCGGTTGGGAAGTTTGATCACACCAAAGGCTTTAAGTTTTCTACCTATGCAACATGGTGGATTCGCCAAGCCATCACGCGGGCGATTGCCGATCAAGCCCGTACAATCCGCATTCCAGTACACATGGTTGAAACGATTAATAAGCTTGTGCGTACGCAACGGCAATTAATTCAAGAATTAAAGCGTGAACCACAACCTGAAGAAGTGGCAGAACGCATGAATATCAGTGTGGAAAAAGTTCAAATTATTCAAAAGGTTGCCCAAGAACCGATTTCTTTAGAATCGCCTGTTGGGGAAGAAGAAGATTCATCACTCGGCGATTTTATTGCCGATCAAGATACCTTAACGCCGATGGAGTTTACCTCAAAGGAAATGCTTAAGCGTGAACTTGATACAGTATTAGAAACCTTAACCGATCGAGAAGAGAAGGTATTGCGGATGCGATTCGGTTTGTTAGATGGCCGCAATCGTACGTTAGAAGAAGTTGGTCGTGAATTTGGGGTTACGCGCGAGAGAATTCGTCAAATTGAAGCGAAAGCGTTAAGAAAACTCCGTCATCCTTCTCGTTCGAAAAAGTTAAAGGACTTCATTGGCGGAAAATGAGATTAGATGCAAGATTGCAGTCGATATTAGAAGCCATTCAAGGGTTTAACACATTGTACGATATCGGCACAGATCATGCGTTTTTGCCCATTAAAGCGATTGAACAAGGCGTTGTGAAAAGCGCCATTGCAGTCGATAATAAAAAACAACCTGCAGCGGTTGCCAAACGCAATGTAAAAGCTGCAGGCTTTGAAGACCGCATTCGTGTTTTGGTTGCAGAAGGGTTAGATGCCTTAGATGACACGTGTGATGTTGCGGTGATGGCTGGGGTTGGAGGGGCAACGATTCGCAATGTCTTTAAAAATCACGATACGTTAAACCTTAAGCGATTTGTTTTTCAACCCAATACCCACCCAGACCGTTTGCGAATGCTTACCGATTATGGGTATTGTATCATCGATGAACGCATTGTGCATGCGCAAGGGATGCCTTATGTCATGATTACGATGGAAAAAGGTTCGATGACATTAAATGAACAAGAACGATTGTTTGGGCCGATTTTATTAAAAAAACGCCCCAAAGCGTTTTTGACGATGTTAGAAAGTGAGCGTGACTATATTGCCGGCGTGCTTGATACGTTGCCTGCAAACGTGCAAGCAGATGCACTGAAAGAGCGGCTTTTAAAAATCGAGGAGGTACTGTATGAAGGGCACCGTGATTAAAACGTTTTTTGATAAACATTATCCGCTTGATACGGCGTATGAATGGGATAATGTCGGTTTACAGATTGGCACGTTAAATAAAACCATTACAGGGATTTTAATTGCCCTTGATGTCACCAAAGATGTGGTTGAAGAAGCGATTGAAAAACAGTGTAATCTTATTATAGCCCATCATCCAATTATCTTTAGTCCGTTGAAGCGTTTGACAACCGATGCGTATAAAGGCAAAATGATTGAAATCCTAATCAAAGAAGATATTGCGGTTTATGTCTCACACACTAACTATGATTTAGGAAGTACTGGGATGAATCAAGTGCTTGCCGATCAGATTGGGTTAGAAAATCAAGCTGTCTTAGAAATGGTGAGTGAAACACACGGGATTGGTCGGATTGGAACGATTTTACCGATGCCGCTTGAAAAGGCAGTAAATGTGATAAAAGAGGCTCTTGGTGTTGAAACCGCTCGCTTGATTACCAACACACCAGAAAAGCTTGTCGAGACAGTTGCGATTAGCGGTGGGTCTGGGGCATCGCACATGATGGCTGCGAAAATGCAAGGCGCTGATTTATACCTTACGGGTGATGTAAGTTACCACCGGGCGCATGATATGTTGCAAGCGGGACTGACGGCGCTTGATATAGGCCACTACGCTGAACATCACTTCGCCCAAGCGTTAAAAGAAGAACTTAAGCAAGCGGGTGTTGATGTGCCAATGTATGAAAGTGCGTTGAATTTAGACCCATTTGTCTTTGTATAAAAAAAATGCCGCTTTGACGGCATTTTGTTTTATACTTCTATAATCGCTTCGACCGGACAAACAACTTCGCATGCCCCACAGTCGATGCAGACGTCTTCGTCGATAACGTAGATGTCTCCTTCAGAAATACAATCTACGGGACATTCGGCCACACATGCTGCACATGCAATGCAGTCTTCAGTGATTCTTCTAGCCATCGTCATTCCTCCTCTTACTAATATAGTTTCATTGTATATGAATTCATCTTTTTTGTAAACCGCTAAATCGGAAAAAACCGCTTAATTAAAAGTTTTCCATTTACTCGTCATAGAAACTTGTCATACCGATTTTGGCAATATATTGCGGTTTAATGCTTGTAATTTATGGTTTGGTTGTGTACAATGAAACCGGACTAGAATTTAGGAGTGATGAACATGCCTTGGTTTGCCTATTTGTTTATAGTGCTCGCACTCATTATTGGCGCAGTGATCGGATTCTTTTTATCACAACGGTACTTCAAACGTTATCTTGAAAAAAATCCTCCGATCAACGAAAAGATGGTTCGTGCAATGATGACCCAAATGGGGCGAAAGCCTTCGGAAAAACAAGTACGTCAAGTAATGGCGTCAATGAACCAATACAAGTAAGCGCGATAAGCGCTTTTTGTTTTAAGAAAACACTTTCACGACGATTGTGATTGACGAATGATTAAGAAATTTGATAGGATACGATTAATCATAAAAATTAGAGGTCGCGATGTAGATGAGTACTTGCGGGAGCCGGTAGGCTGTGAACGCACGGAAAGGCAACCATCGCCGAATGGATACACCGGACACGGTGTATGCATGGGATTACGGGAAACACCTGTAATACTCCTACTTCGGTAGAGGCGCTAGCGTTTTTTTATTGAAAAAATGTCAGTGTCTCCGTGACACTTTTTTTTGTGAAAAAAATGTTAACGGAGGAAACATCATGAGAGCTTTATTGTTAGTGGTTTTCACAAGCGTTTTACTCACACTCGCTGCTTGTGAAACAAACAGCGAAGAAACATTGGTCGTTGGGTTAGAGTGTGACTATGCCCCATTCAATTGGACATCACAAGAAGGTGGCGAACCAATTGATGGACAACCGTTTTATTGCGACGGGTACGATGTTGAGATTGCGCGTTTAATTGCGGCAGAACTTGACCGTGAACTCGTCATTCGTCAAGTGTCATGGGAAGGGTTGATTCCTGCCCTGCAAAGCGGTTCAATCGATGCCATTATTGCTGGGATGAGCCCGACTGCGGAGCGGGCGGAAAGCGTGCGTTTTACGGATCCTTATTTTGTGAGTGAACAAGTCTTGGTGATGCGCGAAAGCAGTGATTTTGTTGGTGCAACTTCGCTCAACGATTTGGCTGGGGCACGGGTCGTTGCACAGCTTGGGACATTGCAAGACCGCTTAATCGAACAAATTCCGAATGTTGATCACCAAACCCCACTAGAAACGTATGCGAGTTTGGTGACGGCTGTGAGCTCGGGGGCGTCTGATATGCTTATTGCAGAATTGCCCGTCGCGTTAAGTATAACCGCCAACAATCCCCAACTAATAACTGTAAAGCTTGAAGAAGGGTTTGTAGTAGAAGCGAGTGATGTATCGGTAAGTGTGGCGGTGCATTTAGACCAAGCAGCTTTACAAGAAGCTATTAATGCAGCCTTAGCTTTAATTTCAGTTGAGACGCGTGAAGCGTTGATGACGGATGCGTTAAGCCGCGCGGATGCTGAGTGATTGTTCAGTTAAGTGTTTTTAATACGATGCGTGCCATGCTTGAAAACAACGCATCGCTATGGCTGTATGGTCTAAGAACAACGCTTTTACTCGCGTTCGTTGGAACGGTGGTCGGCTTATTGCTTGCATTGGTGCTTGTGGTTATGAAAATCCAAACCCCACGCCGTGATGCGCATTTTATGAAGCGAATCCTCGTGCGTCTCGTGAGACGCACAAGCATTCTATACGTCGGATTTTTTCGTGGAACCCCGATGATGGTGCAAGCAATGTTGCTCTATTATGGACTCCAAAGTTTAGGGCTCGGCATTCCGGTTTTTACGGCAGGGTTGGTCGTTGTTAGTTTGAATACAGCGGCGTATTTAACAGAAGTGTTGCGCGCTGGCTTAGCCGCATTACACAAAGGTCAAAAAGAAGCAGCCTTAGCCTTAGGGATGTCACCGTATGCAACGTATCGGTTGGTGCTCTTTCCACAAGCCTTAAAAAATATGGTGCCTGCGATTGGGAATGAACTGGTGGTTAACTTAAAAGACACGGCAGTACTAAGTGTCATCGGTGTTACGGAAATGTTTTACATGGGAAGAAGAATTGGGAGTGCGCGCTATCAGTTTACCGAATCGTTTATTATAGTATCATTGCTTTATTTGCTTGTTGTAAACATCGCGGTATGGTTGCTTGGAAAACTTACGAACATGCGTACACGCCGTGCTTCAATCCCGCGTAGCGATTCAGGGGTGATGACGTGATAACGTTAGAACATGTAACTAAAGTTTATGATAATGTACGTGTTTTGGATGATATAAACATTCAGTTTAAAAAAGGCACCGTCAATGTGATCATCGGGCCTTCTGGAAGTGGAAAAAGTACCTTGCTTAGAACAATTAATTACTTGGCAGAACCAGAAAAAGGGCAAGTTTTTATCCACGATGAATTGGTTGATGCATCGCCGAAACGATTAAGAAAAGCGCGCAAAGCGGTTGGCATGGTGTTTCAAGACTTTCATTTGTTTTCGCATAAAAACGTCTTAGAAAATTGTATGCTCGCACAAATCAACGTTTTAAACCGCGCTAAAGATGAAGCGAAAAAGGTTGCCTTGAAGCATTTAAAAGCTGTCCATATGGAATCGTTTGTGACCCGCCGTGTCGATACATTAAGCGGAGGCCAAAAGCAACGCGTTGCCATCGCGAGGGCTTTGTCGATGAACCCTGAAGTACTATTATTAGATGAACCAACAAGCGCGCTTGATCCTGAAACGGTTGGTGAAGTTTTAGAAGCCATTCGCACCATTGCGAAAAAAGGCATGACGTTGATTTTGGCAACGCATGAAATGGCCTTTGCCCGCGCCATTGCGGACCGTACAATATTTATGGATGCAGGTAAGGTTGTTGAAGACCGCAATGGCGCTACCATTTTTGAAACACCACATCATGAACGAACCTGCGCCTTTTTATCAAGATTTACCAAAACCGCTTAGGCGGTTTTTATTTTGCTTACAATGGTTATTAGTGTTATGTCACAACGGTGTATTGATGTCTATCAACAAAAATACATTTACTATTAGTAGTTAGCGCATGAAATTGATGAAACAAGACAGTGTATTTACTCACAAAAGGATCATTGTAAGTACAAAAGCAACAATCAGACCAATTGACAATTAAGCATAAATAGTGATGAAATATATGCATAAAAGTCAAGGGTGTGATTTTGTGCGTAATACGAGTAAAATTATGAAAAAATTAAAAGAAAGCAATGGCATCATTACCACAAAAACAGTTAATGATATATGAGTCCATAGGCAATGTCTTAGTGACTTAGTAAAAAGTGGAAATCTAGAATTGGTAGAAAGAGGCGTATACATTGATTCAAGTGCTTTTGAAGACGGGAACTGTGACAGGGGAGATTTTTATTATGCTCTCATGTGGTTTTATTTACTCATCATCAAGCATTTCGGAACCACCGTAATAACTCATCACATCATGAAACGGTTCGGTTCGTTCGAAATCATAAAGTAAGTGTGACCTTATGTCTTAAGATGATAAAACGTAAAGCCATTGGCTTTTTTGGTTATTATGGATGGATCGCGATTTAACGTGTTTAATACTTTTGGTATATTAGCATGGCGTGATGACAAAAATGCGACAATTTCATGATGGTGTAAAGGATGGTGTCTTATTAAACTTTTGATTGCTTCTGCGTGATCTTCGATGGTACTTGCGTAGCCTTCAGATAAAAAATCTATGGCTATGCCATTGAGCACTCTTGCGGCGCGCTCCATCGTAACGCTGTCGCATGCCCGCACCGTACTTTCTGCTGGGGTTCTTAAAGGCGTATTCACATAAACCCGTGTTGGCTTGATTTGGTCAATGAAGGTTTTTATTTGCTTTAACGCGTCATCAGAATCATTGATGCCTTGCATAAGCATGACTTCTAACCATAATGCGCCTTGATAGTGATGTGAAAAGGTGATCAGACCATCAAGGTGTTTTTGAAAGGTGAGCGATGGATGTGGACGGTGCATGGTTTGATATGACGCTTCATCATAACCATTTAACGTTGGCAACACGAGGTCTGCTTTGGCAAGGTCTTTGCGCACATCTTCACGGTAAAGCAGTGCCCCATTGGTAATGATGGCAATGGGTTTATCGGTTAAGTTGCGGATTGCATCGATGAGTTTGGCGAGGGGTTTATATAACAAAGGTTCACCGTTCCCTGCAATGGTAATAATATCAAACGCATCGGTTTTTTGTAAGGCATTTTTGAGTGCCGAAACAATGGTATTAAGCGGTAGGGTTTCCGTGCGGTTTTGATACAACTTTTCTGTTTTTCCGAGTTGACAATAAATGCACTGATGATTACAGTGCTTTTCTTTGCTTGTTGTGATGCCGAGCGAGCGACCTAGGCGCCTTGATGCAATCGGACCATATATTGGATTAAAGGATGTCATTGTGAATCCCTCCTATCTTCAGTATAGCACGGTTAATCATAAAAAAAATAGCCAGTTAGTTAGCTATCTTTTTTCGGTCGTTTGCGTAAGAAAAATGCTTTGGGTTCAATACCTTTGGCGATATTAATAAAGTTACCACGATGCCGGTAAACAATCATTGATGAACCGAATGTTGTGATAATAATCATAATGATGTCCCCTTGGACTCCGAAAATGTAAGACCACATCGATGCCTCAATTGGTCCAACAAAGAACACAACATAGCTCCCAATCATCGCTGCGAGTGTTCCACTGCATGAAGCAAGACTCACAAAGCGCGTGATCGCTAAGATGGCAAAAAATGTGAATAAACCTAATAAGCCAAGAAACGGTGCATAAAACAGTAAAATTCCGACGCTTGTGGCAACGGCTTTACCGCCTTTAAAATTTAAAAATACAGGGTAAATATGCCCAATCGCCGCCATCATACCATATAACAGTGGATGGAAATGGTTGTCATTAAACCATCCCAACCGTATTAACAAAATAACAAACCCACCTTTTAGCATATCAAGGAAAAAAACCGTAAAGCCCACGCGTTTACCAAGCACGCGGAATACGTTGGTGGTGCCTGGGTTTCCAGAACCATGCTCACGAATGTCAATGCCACAACAAATCCGCCCGAGTAAAACACTAAAAGGGATAGACCCTACAATGTATGAAAAAATGAGTAATAGCCATGCCGTCATGATACCCACTCCATTTTAGCTTTATACCCTAGCATTATACCATAACAAAAATCAAAAATACACTATAAATGGCGCCGTTTCTTTGGTATAATTAAAAGATGAGTTAACGTAAGGACGTGACAACATGGCGATGAAAACAACCGAACCGTATAGCGCAGACTCTATTCAAATTCTTGAAGAACTTGAAGCGGTCAGAAAGCGGCCCGGAATGTATGTCGGTTCAACCGACGCACGCGGGCTGCATCATTTGGTATGGGAAATTGTTGATAATGCGATTGATGAAGTTTTAGCGGGTTATGGCAATGAGATTATTGTGACCATTAAAGAAGACAACTCCGTTATTGTACAAGACTTTGGTCGCGGGGTTCCAATTGAAAACCATAAAAGTGGTAAAACCGCGGTAGAAGTTATTTATACGCGTTTACACGCGGGTGGAAAGTTTGGCCAACAAGGCGGTTATAAAGTTTCTGGTGGACTGCACGGTGTTGGGGCAAGCGTTGTGAATGCACTCAGTGAGTTTTTAGAAGTCACGGTAACGCGGGATGGGAAAAGCCACCGCATGCGCTTTGAAGATGGCGGTCGCACGGTCAGTGATTTAACCGTTATTGGCAACGGCAAACGCCGCGGGACAACAGTCCATTTTAAACCCGATACGAATGTTTTTTCAACCACCGTCTTTAATTACCAAACTTTATCAGAACGCTTGCGCGAAAGCGCCTTTTTGATTAAAGGCTTGAAAATGGTGTTGATTGATGAACGCGCCAAACAAAAAGATGTGTATCAATACGAAGAAGGCGTTCGCGCGTATATTGATTATTTGCATCAACACCGTAAAAATATTCATGAAACGATGTTTTTTGAAGGCACACACGAATCGATTGAAGTTGAAGTGGCGTTTCAGTTTACAGAATCGTATACCGATCAACTCATATCGTTTGTCAATAATGTAAGAACGCGTGATGGGGGAACGCATGAAACGGGCTTTAAAGCTGCATTGACGAAAATATTTAATGAGTATGCCCAACGTAGCGGCTTATTAAAAGATCATAAAAAACTTGAGGGCGCTGACATTCGTGAAGGTTTAAGCGCGATTATCTCCATTCGTGTCCCCGAACATTTATTGCAATTTGAAGGACAAACCAAAAATAAACTTGGCACCAGTGAAGCCCGGAGTGCGGTTGAAACGGTTGTCAGTGAAAATATGACGTACTTTTTTGAAGAAACCCCACAACTTGCCAACCATTTAATTGAGCGGTCAATGAAAGCGCAAAACGCGCGCGAAGCGGCGCGTAAAGCGCGCGAAGAAGCGCGTATGGAACGTAAAGGCCGTAAAAAAGAACCATTGCTTTCTGGTAAACTTGCGCCTGCGCAATCCAAAGATAGAACACAAATCGAACTTTATTTGGTCGAAGGGGATAGCGCTGGTGGTAGTGCTAAGCAAGCGCGTAACCGTAAATACCAAGCGATTTTGCCGTTGCGTGGGAAAGTCATTAACACTGAACGGGCCCGCATTGAAGATGTCTTAAAAAATGAAGAAATTAATACCATTATTCATACGATTGGTGCGGGGATTTCAAGTGATTTTGACTTAGAAGCATGCAATTACAATAAAATTATTATTATGACCGATGCCGATACTGATGGGGCGCATATTCAAGTGTTGTTATTGACGTTCTTTTTCCGTTATATGCGCCGTTTGGTAGAATCAGGTCGCGTTTATATTGCGTTACCACCACTTTATAAAGTCACGGTGAAAAAGAACCGGCGTTATATTGAACATTATGCTTGGACCGATGAAGAACTAACCGTTTTAATGGATAAATACAAAAACGCATCGATTCAACGCTTTAAAGGCCTTGGTGAGATGAACGCAGAACAGTTATATGAAACAACCATGAACCCCGATTCACGCACGTTGGTTCGGGTGTCCATTGAAGATTTAGCAGACGCAGAAAAACACATTAAAGTTTTAATGGGTGATCAAGTCGAACCACGGCGTGATTGGATTGAATCCAATGTTATATTTACCCAAGAAGACGATTTTGAGATAAAGGAGTAGGTTTGATGGCAAAACGCACCGAAGACGCATTGGATAAGTTCATCGAAGGCCGGGTGCTCAACGAAAGTCTTGAAGACTTAGTTGGTGACCGGTTTGGACGCTACTCCAAATATATTATTCAAGATCGGGCACTTCCTGATGTACGCGATGGGTTAAAACCGGTGCAGCGCCGGATCCTTTATGCAATGCATACGCTTAATTTAACGCAAGATAAACCGTATAAAAAATCGGCAAGAATTGTCGGAGATGTTATTGGTAAATACCATCCGCATGGCGATTCAAGCGTGTATGAAGCGCTCGTAAGAATGAGTCAAGATTTTAAAATGCGGATGCCGCTCATTGACATGCACGGTAATAACGGTTCGATTGATGGCGATAGTGCCGCTGCGATGCGTTACACCGAAGCGCGCATGGCAAAAACGGCTGAATATTTATTAAAAGACATCGATAAGCGTACGGTAAATTTTATTCCGAATTTTGATGATGAAGAATATGAACCGATTGTTTTGCCTGCACAGTTTCCTAATTTACTCGTCAACGGGGCCACAGGTATTTCTGCAGGTTACGCAACCGACATCCCACCCCATAACATTAACGAAATCATTAAAGGGGTTATTAAGCGAATCGATAAACCCGATTCAACGGTTGAAGACATGCTAAAAATCGTGAAGGGTCCAGATTTTCCAACCGGTGCGATTGTACAAGGCAAAAAAGGCATTCAAGAAGCGTTTGAAAGTGGGCGCGGTCGCATCATGATTAAGTCAAAAACCCATTTTGAAGACAACCGGATTGTCGTCACAGAAATTCCTTATGAAATTAATAAAGCGACATTGGTCAGAAAAATTGATGAAATCCGTTTAAGCAAAAAGGTTGATGGCATTGCCGAAGTGCGTGATGAAACCGATAAAGACGGGTTACGGATTGCGATTGACATAAAAAAAGATTTTGACCCTGAAGCAATTTTAAACTTTTTACACCGTAAAACCGACTTAACCAAATCGTATACATACAACATGGTCGCTATAAACAATAAACGGCCTGAGTTGATGGGCTTACTCGATATCTTTGACAGCTATATTTACCACCAAAAAGAAGTGGTGACGAACCGTTCGAACTTCAACTTGCGCAAAGCGCAAAAACGATTGCATATCGTTGAAGGGATTATTCGCATGATGGATGTGCTTGACGCGGTCATCAAAACCATCCGCGAATCCAAAGGCAAAGCAGACGCGAAACTTGCCTTGCAAAAACTGTATGACTTTACAGAAGAACAAGCAGAAGCGATTTTGATTTTACAACTCTATCGTTTATCAAACACAGACTTAGATGCATTGACACAAGAACAAGCAACCTTAAATGAAACAATCGATCTATTAAACGATATATTACAAAACGAGAAAAAACTGGAAACGGTCATAAAAACCGCTTTGCGTGATGTTTTAAAAGGCCTTGACAAAAAGCGTCGCAGTGTCATTGAAGAAACGATTGAAAAGGTTACCTTCCAAGAACAAGAACTCATCGAATCCAATCAAGTGATGGTTGGGATTACCAAAGATGGGTATGTACGCCAGTCATCCATCCGCAGTTATAAAGCGACTGAGAATGCGACGCTTAAAGAAAGCGATGCGTTTATGTTTGTCGGTGAAGTATCGACGATTGATACATTGTTAATCTTTACCAATCACGGCAATTATATCTTTTTACCCGTGTATAAAATACCTGAAAGCCGTTGGAAAGAACTTGGCACACACGTAAACAACTTATTACAAATTGATTTGGAAGAAGAAATTGTTAGAGTTGTGCATATCGATGACTTTGAACGCAAACAATATTTCTTGTTTACGACAAAACATAACCTTGTAAAGTTGACAGAAGTCTCTGATTTTCATGCTGTACGGTTCAATAAAACCCTTAGAGCCATTACGTTGAATGAAGGCGATCA
>PWME01000019.1 GCA_003559235.1 Mollicutes bacterium
GTTTGTGCTGTTGAGACATGTTGGTTTGGATCGGATAAAAGTTTTTTATAAAATGCTTCTGCTTTAATATCCACAAAATCTGTATATTCTTCTTCTCCGAGTAAAAGGGTTGAGCGAATCAAACGAATGTCATAGTCATGCTTCAAATAATCAATCCCAGAGTTTCCACAAACAATAATGCCTATTTTTCCCATAAAAGCCTCCATTTTTTATTTTGATTATCAAAATGTTCCTGTTCAAAGTTTACCAACTGAAGGCTTATTTGTCAATAAAGAAACGCCCCAATAACTCAGGGCGTTGTAGGTTAGTGTAGATTTTGTAAATATTCATCCATATGATGGGCTGCGTCTTTCCCAGTCCCCATTGCTAAAATAACTGTTGCGGCTCCAGTCACAACATCACCACCGGCAAAAACCCCTGGAATGCTTGTCATATGGAATTCATCCGTAATAATGCCACCCCACGGTTGCGTGTCAAGATTTGCCGTATTGTCTTTTATAATTGGATTCGGTTTTTGACCGATTGAGATAATAATATTGTCAATGTCATAAGTCACAAATTCACCGGTCCCAAGCGGACGTCTACGACCGGAACTATCGGGTTCACCGAGCTTCATTTTCTCACAACGCACTTGCTTTACAATATGGTTTTCACCAATGATTTCAACTGGATTGGTTAACAAACGCATGTCGATGCCTTCGGCTTCTGCGTGGTGGATTTCATCCAAGCGCGCTGGTAAGCCTTCACGGCCACGCCGATACAAAATAAAGACGTTTTCAGCGCCTAATCGCTTCGCTGTGCGCGCTGCATCCATTGCCACATTACCCCCACCAACAACCGCGATGTTGTTGCCGAGTTTTATGGGCGTTTTACTGGTTGGAATGGCACGCGATTTCATTAAGTTTACGCGGGTTAAAAACTCATTGGCATAATAAACACCATTCAAGTTTTCACCCGGCACACCCAAACTGCTTGGCAAGCCTGCACCGCTACCAATAAAGACAGCTTTATAGCCTTCTTCTTTCATGAGTTGTTCAATCGTTAAGCTTTTGCCAATTACCGCGTTTTTGACAAAGGTTACACCCATGGTTTTTAAGTTATCAATTTCATGCGCGACAATATCTTTAGGCAAGCGAAAATCAGGAATGCCGTATTTTAACACACCACCAAAATCATGGAGTGCCTCAAAAATAGTAACATCATACCCTTTTTTTCTTAACGATGCCGCATTCGCTAACCCTGCAGGCCCACTGCCTACGACGGCAACTTTTGTGCCATTATTTTTTACTTCCGTTTGATCGGCTAAGTTATGTTCCATACCATAGTCCCCAACAAAACGCTCAAGCGCGCCAATGTTTACGGCTTCTTGTTTAATCCCTAAAATACAGGCCCCTTCGCACTGGGATTCTTGTGGGCACACGCGACCGCAAATTGAAGGCAAAATATTGTCTTCATAAATCGTTTCAAAGGCGGTTTCAAGCGCGCCTTCAAGCAAATATTTAATAAATTCTGGAATCTTAACGCGGACAGGGCACGCCATCACGCAGCGAGGATTTTTACAATCAATACACCGTTTGGCTTCTTCTATCGCTTCTTCATAGCTATAACCTAATGCGACTTCTAAAAAATTCCGGTTGCGAACCTCAACATCTTGTTCGCGCATTTTCATCCTAGGTGTTTTATTCATGTTTTCAACCTCAAATAACATGCGTGTTCTTCATCTTTATAATACGATTGACGTTGCATCAGTTCATCAAAATCAACGTCACTTCCATCAAAATCAGGACCATCAATACACGCAAAAAACGTTTTACCACCAATGGACACGCGACAGTTCCCACACATGCCTGTCCCATCAATCATAATTGGATTGAGCGATACATCAATGGATTTTTTATAATCTTTGGCCATAAGTGTCACATATTTCATCATAATAACAGGGCCAATCGCAATCACATGTTCAATGCCGGCATTATCTTCTAAATGATGTTTTAATGCGTCAGTCACAAGCCCTTTTAATCCGGCCGACCCATCATCCGTTGTGATAATGACTTCATCGCAGATGGCTTTGAACTCATCCAATAAAATTAAAAACGATTCTGAGCGTGCACCGATGATTAAATCAACCCGTGCACCCGCTTCTTTATACGCTTTTAGCTGGGGTAAAAGTGGAGCTGCACCTACACCACCCGCAACCCCAACCACATGTTTGCTATCACGAATATGCGCAGCTTTTCCAAGGGGTCCGACAAAATCTTCAACCGTATCACCCGCTTCTTTTTCACCGAGCAGTTTTGTTGAGTAACCTAGCTTTTGGTAAATAATATCAACCAAGTTCCCTTCAATCCCGGCAATCGTTAAAGGAATGCGTTCGCCTTCAGCTTCAACCCGTAAAATGACAAAATGGCCAGGTTGCGCATTGCGAGCAACAAGCGGTGCTTCAATACGCATTAAGTCAATTTCTTTGTTTAACGTCTTTTTTTCTACAATTTTATACACAGCTTCACCTCTTCATGATAAAAATAAAAACGCTTTCTTTTCGTTATTTTCATTATAACAAAAAAATCCGTTTACGCACGGATTTTTTTATAATCTGTATGTCAACTTTTTAATCATTCTGTAAGATATAAAGCGTTTCACCTGGATTTTTGGTATATTTTCGGCGTGCCAAACGGGTGCTACGAATGCCGTTAGGATCTTCAACCATACGCTTAATGGCATCACCATGACTATGGCCGTGAATAACGCGCATGACGGTTGTGTCTTTAGGCGCGTTACGCAGTTCACGTTCTAAGTGCTTTTTGGCTTGATTTAAACTCATCCCATGCAAATCCACTTCAATTTCCATCTTTATCGCCTCCTAACTTGACGATATCAAGCGGTTCTTTAACGAAAGGCCTGCGAGAATGTTTTTGAATATGTTCTTCTAAGAGTTGATCGAGTGCTTGTGTATTGTCTTTTGCATCCTTAACTTTCTTTAGATTGATGCCTTGTGTGAAAGGGCAACTCTGAATGCACGTCCCGCAATCGGTACCACTTCTTAACCACATTGCATAACATGTATGATCAATAAAACGGTAAAACGGTCGACCATTACGCATTCTTTTACCGGGTTTAATTGAGTGTGATGGACAGTTCATCAAACAAAGTGCACACCGTTTACAAAACGCTTCTAAATTAAAATCAATCGGCTGATCTTCTTCTAAAGACATCGTTGTTAAAACCGCCCCGAGTCGTATCCGGTTTCCAAAATGTGGATGCACGATATGATTGGCCATGCCGATTTGCCCTAATCCAGCGTCATACGCCAAAGGCACCATCGGCGTTTCATAATATGCTTCACTTTGAAAAACACTTTTATAGCCAAGTTGTTTTAAATAAAGTGCTAAGCGGGCACCGGTAAAGGCAATTTTTAAGTACGCATTTTCGGTTTCAAGCATTGATTCATAGTGCGGTGAACGATTGATGTATGAAAGTGCCATGGGAATGGCATAAACGATTGCATGGGTGTAGCGCGGCACAATAGGCGCTCCGTAATTATTTTTTCCAATCGCTTCACTCACCCCACCATGCGCTTGATAGTAATGGTCTGCCTTTAACTTAACAATGCCAACATCCGCTGCACCATAGTGTTTGGCGGTTGCTTTTATGTTCGTCGCAAAAGCGCGCCCAACGTTAACGCGTTTACCAAGCGGTGTTGCATCAACGGTGTCATGTAAACTTTTAAGCACCGCATTATTTTGATTTGTCAAAGGAAAAAAACGCGCTTTAAAAGCATCGCTTGCGCGCAAACCATCGCGAATTGCCTTTAACCTTAACGCATCATCAACCGCTTTAAGGTCTGGTTTATCATTATAATAGGTTTTGTAATGCTCTGTATTCGGTTTTAAACGAACACGAGAAAACATTGTATTGCGTTCATCATAGCGTACTTTCAAACAAATCACTCATTTCAACTCATGAAGGTTAATAGCACGGCTATTATCGCCTGCCATAATAGATTCAACCTGATCTAAGACATCATCCATCATCGCTTGTCTTGAATAATCTGTAAAACTCGCGCAATGGGGGCTCATCACAACGTTTGGAAACATTTCGAGTGGATAGTGTGAAGGGGTTAAAGATTCTAACTTTTTCGGGTATCGAAACCATACATCGGACCCAAACCCTTGTAAAATGTTTTGCTTTAAGGATTCATAAAGTCCGTGTTCATCAACGATTTTCCCTCGACCAACATTGACCAATATTTTATCCTGCATGCGCATTAATAACGATTTCGTGAAAGCACCTTCGGTTGCTTTCGTTAATGGTGCGGCAATAAACACAACCTTGCTCGCTTCAACCAACGCTTCAAGGTTTTCAACCACATGCACGTTTTCATACGCTTTACCGCGGTCAATGATGGTAACTTTGACATTAAACGGTTCAAGGATCCTATGAATGGCTTTCCCAATATGGCCATAGCCATAAATGCCTACCTGCGTGTCATAAGCGCTTATCCATTTAATGCGGAACTGATCATTGCGGTGACTCCAATCACCCCGCGTTAATCGGTTATGATAAGGCACGGTATTGCCAAGCACAGCATGCATCAATTGAACCGCCTTTTCAGCAACCACTTTTGCATGAGCGTGGGTATTAAAGAGCGATATATTGTGCGCATTTAAGGCTTTAAGATCAATCCCATCAGTGCCTGTATAGGGAATGATCACCCCTTTTAACGATGGTCCGATGTCTTCACGTTGCATGCGACCACTAATTACAAGTTCAGCAGTGCGCTTATTATCAACGAATTGAACCCTTTCTTTAAAGCGTTCACGCAAAGCGTTTTGGTAGGTTTCATCAGGAATGTATAGCTTCATGATGATGGGTCCTCCTCTTTGGTAAACACCGCGATATCATCACGGTGTGCTTGTAAAGTTTTTAACTGAAAACGCTCAGCAACAATATCGAGCGCTTTTTTTGTATAAAACGCTACATGTGTAGTGTCACGACGATACCACCACGTTAAAAATGCCTCATCATTTTCAGGGCGTGCTTTTGTCATCACTGCTAAAAGTCCTCCTGGTTTGAGAAGATGAGTCATTGTTTCAAAAGACGCAATGATGTCGTGAAAATGTTCAATCACTTCAGTAGCACAAACAACATCATAGACTTGGTTTAAGGCTTTAACTCCTGGGGCATAAAAGGGGTCATAAAGACTGACGTTAAACCCACGCCTTCTTAAAAGTTCTGCCAATACCGGCCCTGGTCCACTCCCAAAATCAAGCGCATCACCATGGGTTTTGTATGGGTCCACACCGCGCACCAAAAACCGTTCGAGCATATCGACATAGCCTTGATTATCAAGAGAATTTTCATGAAAATCATATTGGCGTTTTTCTTCATCAAAAGA
>PWME01000246.1 GCA_003559235.1 Mollicutes bacterium
CACGATAAAAGTCAAATAACACATCTTCGTCGTATCCTTGATAAGCGAGGTCATCAATTGAAAACGGCAATGAAGCATCGGTGATGACTGTCGCAAGCTCACGGTATTGACGCGCCGCTTTTCCATGCTCTGCAAGGCGCTCTTTTAGCTTGCCTTTGAACTCATTCAAATTTTCTAAAATTGCGTCAATTGACCCATACTCGCGAATCAATTTTAGCGCTGTCTTTTCACCGACACCAGGCACACCAGGAATATTGTCTGAAGCATCCCCCATCAATCCTTTAAGCTCAGGGATTTGTGAAGGTTCAATGGCCATAGATGCAGCAAGCGCATCAACCGTAAACTTCGTTTCAGGTTGTGTGCCACGCTTTGATAAACGAATTGATATTTTTTCATCGAGCAACTGATATAGATCTTGGTCGTTTGAAATAATTTCAACATCATCAAACTGATCCTTATATTGCTTTGCAATGGTGGCAATAATATCATCCGCTTCTAAAGCTTCTGATTCATATTGATAAAGCCCGAGTGCATCAACGAGTTTGTGGATGTTTGGTAGCTGCACACGGAAATCATCCGGCATCGGTTTACGCTGTGCCTTATACGCTTCAAAGGTTTTATGACGAAACGTTTTTTTTCCCTTATCAAACGCGATTAAAACATGGGTAAACGACTCATTTAAGACACCGTGCAACATATTCGCCAGCGCAAACACAGCGTTCGTTTTAACCCCTTTAGAGTTTTGCATAATCGAACCACTGCCATAAGCAGTAGCATAATACGCTCTAAACATGACATTAGAGCCGTCTATCAACAACAGTTTTTTCATGATATCCCTCATTTCACCATACAAATTCATTGTAACATAGCGCACCGCACTATAGAAAAAAATACTCGGAATCCGAGTATTGTTTTTAAAGACTCAAGGGGCGCTTACAAAAGCGTCTCGAGATGGTCCACGATGTCTTGAACGATTTTAATTTCTTGTGCAGTGGTATCATCGATTTCAATGTCGAATTCTTGTTCAATTTTCATGATTAATTCAACAGCATCGAGTGAATCAGCTCCGAGATCGTCGGTTAAATGGGATTCGGGTTGAATGGTTTCTTCTTCAATTCCAAGTTCATCCGCAATAATGGCTCTAATCTTCTCAAAAATCATGGGCACACTCCTTTTCAACGGTTAGTGTTTATTATAGATGCACTGAAAGCGTTTGTCAATTCATAATAATTGTTTAAACCCCACAATGATGGGAAAAGCGGCATGTCAATGACATACCGCTACCATTTTAGAGAATATTTTTCTCGTAAATACGAATTAACCCTTCTAATACTAAGTGTTCGGCATAAATAAATGTTTCTGGCAATAATGGCTTAATAAGTTTGCTTGCGCCACCTGTCAAAATAACGGGGGCATCAGAGTTTTGATAGGAAGCTTTTATATTTTTAGCCATCCCGATAACTTGAAAGACATGACCAAACAAAAGACCGGCGTTTAAGGCTTCAACCGTGTTTTTACCGACAACCGCTTGGGGAGATTCAAACTCAAACTGAATAAGTTTTGAAGCGCGTGAAATTAGCGCATCTTTACTTGAATCTAACCCAATGGTAATGGCAACACCTTTGATTTCTTTTCCTTGCATATAAGTGAACGTTGTGGCGGTACCCATATCAATGATTACAGCATCATCACCGTAAAGTTTCATCGCACCCGCTGCGCCAGCAACAAGATCCGCTCCGACCTCACGAGGATTGTCTGTTTTAATTTTAACCCCTGTTTTTACCCCAGGTCCAACAAAGATCGGTGTCAGATCAAAGTACCGTTTTAAAAATGTTTTAAACGCGATGTTGACTTGTGGGACAACACTGGCAATGACGACGCCATCAACCCCTTCAAACAAATGTTTAAGCATTGCGTAATATTCATCACTCGATTTCGTTTGGTCAGTCGTATAGCGAAATGTTTCTTCAATGGTATCAGTCCCACGACCAATAACGATATTTGAGTTTCCAATGTCAATATATAGACGCATGGTGTTCACTCCTTACTGATTGGGGGCGCCTTGCATGCTAAAGTCACGCAAACGGTACGCAATCGGTGTTGCGATTAATGTCGAGATAACAACTTCCAAAATGGCGTTGGATACAAAAATTGTCCAGACTAATGCAATAACACTACCGATTTCATTGTCTAACACAAAGTCAGACCATAATGGGTGATGATCGGCAAATAGTGCAATGGCACTTAAGGTGAATACGCTGTGCGCTAGCGTTGCGAGCGCAAACGTTACCGCATACCGCAAAATGGTTGCTTTAAAGAGTTTACGCGTGGTTACAAAAATCCCCCAAAACGCAATGCCAAAAAGCACTCTTGGTAAGATGGATATGTGCGGCAGTTGAAACAAGAAGTTAAACCCTTCTCCACCGCGTGGGAAAGCTTGAATAAATGATGATAATCCAAACACAAACCCTAAAGCAATCGCCATGCGTTTGCCTCCGTAAGCGCCTCCAATTAACACAGGAACGTGTATTAAGGTCACTGCGAGTCCAAACCCAAGTGAAATAAACCCAAGTTGTGGAACAAACGACATAACGGCAATGATGGCGATAAACATCGCCAACGTAGTCATTTCTTTGACTCTTTGATTTTGCATAATATATCTCCTTAAATTTTAGGCCCTAGCGGGTCCCCTATTTTGGAAACAATAGTTTAGACGTTTGATTTAATCGTTTCGTACGTTTTTTGATCAAACGTTTTGACGAGTTCAACAAGCATCTGTTTCACCGCAAGATAATCTTTGTGATGAATCATTGATGTTGTTGAGTGGATGTAACGCGCGGGCATGCCGATGGTTGCGACCACAACCCCATCGTGAGCCAATTGTACTCTAGCGGCATCCGTTCCCCCGCGTGATTGATAGTATTGATACTTAATATTATGTTTTTCAGCGAGCGCTTCAATATGCTTTTTCATACCACGATGCATAATCGCATTTGGGTCGTAAAAACGTACTAAGAAGCCTTCTCCAATTTTTCCACTAACTTCATCGCCACCAAATGAATCGGCACACGGTGAAGCATCAACGGCTAAGAAGATATCGGGTTTCACTAACCCTGCAGCGGTTTGCGCACCGCGCAACCCTACTTCTTCTTGCACGGTTGCCCCAGCATAAAGCGAACATGGTAACGCAGCCTCTTTAAACGTTTCTAAAACATCAAGGGCCATACCGCAACCAAAGCGATTATCCCACGCTTTACTGATGAATTTTTCACCGTCTTTTGTTGGTGTATAGTGATTACGCGAAATAACTTGCTGACCAATTTTTACACCAAGTTCTTCAGCGTGTTCTTTTGAATCGGCACCAATATCAAGTAATAATTCATCAAATTTAAGTGGCGCGTCTGGCTTTTTCCCCCGCGTAAGATGCGGTGGTTTAGACGCCGTTACCCCAGGGATTTCTTCTAAATCGTCAGTATAAATAATCATTTGTTGAGAAAGGTAAACATCGCCTTTAATCCCACCAAGATTAATCATTTTTACTAAGCCTTCTTTGGTAATGCCCGTCACCATGCCACCAACTTCATCCATATGTCCTGCAATCATCACACGCGGACCATCTGATTCACGGTTTAAGACCCCAAAGATTGAACCGAGTTTATCTTCAACGATATCATCGGTCACGTTTTTGATGGCGTTTCTCATATAAGTGCGCACATGTTTTTCAAAGCTTGGCGCACCCGGTAGATTCACAAGATCAATGTAGTATTGTTTCATAAATGTGGCCCCTTTCAAAAAGTACTTATTAGTTTGTAAATCGGACCGTGTTTGCCATATTTTTCTTCAAACTCGGTGCGAATATTATCCATATCAGGATCATTATGTAAATCTAACGATAACTCATGAATTGTCATATTGGTTTCAAGCATACTAAGTAAGCTATACTCAAAAAACTTGCGGTTATCTGTCTTCAAGGCTATTGTACCATGCGCGGTTAACAATGCTTTATAATGCGATAAAAAATCCGGATGGGTTAACCGACGTTTTTCATGACGCGCTTTGGGCCATGGATCTGAAAAGTTCAAATAAATACACGCAATACTTTTTGGCTCAAAGCATGCCGAAATTTGTTCAGCATCCATGCGAACCAAAAACAAGTTATCAAGCGGTGCTAACCGCTGTTTATCAAGCAGCTTAACAATCGCACTATCAAACTTTTCAATGGCGATGAAATTTATGTCTGGGTGCTTCGTTGCCAACGTGTGAATGAAACGTCCTTTTCCAGAGCCTATCTCAACATGCAAAGGACGTTTATGTTTAAATACATCATTCAGACGAACCGATTCATCGCGCTTCAAAGAAACAATAAGTTCAGGGTGGTTACGTATCTTTTCGGCCGCCCCTTTAACATGTCTTAGTCGCATAAAATCACCATAGTCATTATAACAAATCCGCCGCTTAACGCAACGAAAAGAATGGGGTTTTTGCCCCCATTGCTTTCATTTATTGTGCATCATTTTAGTTTGATTGTCTTGTTAGTTCATAAATGGCTTCCATATAGACAGCCGTTGCTTCAATTAAATCATCAATATATACATGTTCATCAACTTGATGCACCACATCGTCTCTTCCAGGCATAAGCATACCGAACGCGACGGCATTTCCAAGTGCACGAGCATACGTCCCACCGCCGATGGTAAACGGTTCTGAATCGGTATCATTGGTTACTTTCCGATAGGCTTTCATCAGCGTTTCAACAAGTGGTGTGTTTTTATCAACATAATGCACGGGCAAGTTTTGTTTTTCTTGATAGATTAAGCCATACGCATTCAATACCGTCTTAATTTTTTCAGTGTTTTTCTTTAGCGGATACGATTTAGGATAGCGACAATTAATCCCAATAAGCGATCCGTTTTCATCATACTGAAATACGCCAGGATTAATGGTAAAAGCTTTCATTTCATCGTGTGTGTAATCAATGCCAAGCTTTTCACCAAACGCATCAAAAGATAATTTTTCTTGAATAACTTTTATGAAAGGATTATCAATGTGTTCTGATAAGAATTTCGCCAAAACAAAACCAGCATTAACCCCTAAATGCGGCTGCATCGCATGAGCGTTTTTGCCATGGACAATGTAGCGGTCTCCTTGTATTTCTCCTTTAAAATTGTAATACTTTAAGAAGTTTTTAAACGGGGTCTTCAAGTCACGCTTGAGGGTGCACCACGCACGATCTGGCACAACATTGTAGCGTTCACCAGCATGAAAAGTGATGAGATCATCATCATAAAAAGACCCTTCAATGTCAAAATTTAGCATGCCTTTTTCAGCATAAATTAACGGAAACGATGCATCAGGCGCAAACCCTAGTGTAGGTTTTTCTTCTGTTTCAAAATATTTACCAATACCGCGCCATGCGGTTTCTTCATCTGTTCCTAATATAATTCGTACCCGCTTTTTGAAAGTGACATCCAAATCTTTTAAAAACTTCAATGCAAAATATGCCGCAATGGTAGGCCCTTTATCATCCATAGACCCACGCGCAAAAAGTTTACCCTCTTTTATGGTGGGTTGAAATGGAGGATGTGACCACCCTTCTCCAGGTGGCACCACATCAAGGTGACACAAAATACCTAGCAGCGCTTCGCCATCACCATGTTCGATGTGCGCAGCATGATTTTTGATATTTTTAATGACAAAACCATCTTTTTTGGCACGATTAAGCATGTGATCCAATGCCGCTTGAATGCCTTCCCCAAATGGCGCTTCTTCTCGTTTAGGGTTATAAGCATCTAAGACGCTTTCAATCTTGCATAAAGCCTTAAGTTCATCAATGATTGCTTGACTATGTTCGTTGACGTAATTATAAAAGTCCATCAAAGCACCTCCGATTAAATCATAATACCATGCACACGTTGTTTAATCAATAAATGTAAAATATGTTTCTTTTTGTTAAAAAACTTGACATATGAAGGTGTAATCATATATAATAGGGGTACTTGAAGAAGGTGTGCCCGTGATTAAAAAAGTCATTATGAAAAACCTAATGTGCACAGGGTGCGCGACGAAAATTGAACACGCCTTAACAAAGCGTCCAGATATTGTCTCCGCAAACTTCAATTTCGCGACGCAAACCATGTTGCTTGAAGTTACCAATGCTTATGATATGAACCAAAGCATCCCAACGATGCAAGCGTTAGTCGATGATATTGAAGATGGCGTTAAAGTTTTTCTTTATGAACAACGACATACTATTCAATCGCCTAGTTTATTCAAACGTCATAAGCTTGTCATCATTGGTGTCGCTATCTTTTTGCTTGGCCTCGTGTTGGAGGGGTTATTTGGTTTAACACGTACCAACCCACTTTACTGGGGAGCTTATGTTTTAGCTTCTTGGAGAATTGGCGTGGCCGCTTATAAAAGTTTACGAAACAAATCGTTGTTCGATGAACACACGTTAATGATTATTGCAACAATGGCTGCGATGTTTATTGATAAGCCGATAGAAGCTTTTCTTGTCATTGTATTTTATACCGTTGGTGAACACCTTCAACAAAAAGCCGTTGCAACGTCACAAAAAGAAGTCCGTACGCTTGTCGATTTACATGTAGAATATGCAAATGTATGGGAAAATGATGCTTGGGTTTTAAAAGATCCTATGGGTGTCGTCTATGGCGACACATTGCTTGTAAAACCTGGTGAGAGAATCCCAGTCGATGGCGAGGTTACCAAAGGCACAACAGCATTAAATACAAGCGCATTAACCGGGGAATCTACATTACAAGACGTTGCGGTTGGTGATGCAATCACCAGTGGGACAATCAATGTTGGCCATGCCATTGAAATGCGAGCCATGAAGCCTTATGAAGAATCAATGGTCGCAAAAATTATTGATCTAATTGAAAATGCGCCCACGCAAAAATCTAAGCGAGAACAATTTATCACTCGATTTGCCAAAGTTTACACACCCGTTGTAATCGTGATGGCACTCTTAATGGCCACCATTCCTACTGCATTCAATCCCGCTCAGGCGAATGATTATATATTTAGAGCCGCAACATTCCTTGTCATTAGTTGTCCATGCGCACTTGTTTTATCGGTACCATTATCGTATTTTTCTGGAATTGGTGCTGCAGCGCGACGTGGTATCTTGTTTAAAGGGGCAAACTTTTTAGACATGATGGGATCTGTCGATGTCATTGGTTTAGACAAAACAGGAACATTGACACATGGCAATTTCGTGGTTGATGGTTACACCAATTATGAAACGCTCAAAATGGCAGCGGCACTTGAACAATATTCCACCCACCCAATCGCAAAAAGCATTGTGGGTGCCTTAGATACACCACCACCCAAGATGGATTCAGTTAGTGAGAACCCCGGCTTAGGGTTGCAAGGTGATTATCGTGGTGATACATACACAGTTGGGAGCCAAAAGTATTTCGAAACGCTCTCAATCGATATTCCTGAGACTGTGGTTGCGGCTGGTACGAACGTCTTTTTAGCAAAAAATTCACTTTACCAAGGCCAAATTATAATTAAAGATGCCATACGTGAATCATCAGTCGATGCAATCCATTCACTTGCCAAAAATCGAACCATACTAATGCTTACAGGCGACCATGAAGAGAACGCAAAAGATGTTGCTCGGCAACTTGGTAATATTATGTATAAACCAAACCTATTACCAGATGAAAAAATCGCAGCGTTTAACAGCATTCCAAAAAAAGGGTCTGCCATGTATGTTGGCGATGGGGTTAACGATGCACCATTAATCAAAAACGCAGACATTGGTGTGGCAATGGGCCAAGGTAGTGAACTTGCGATTGATGTCGCTGATATTATTATTACCGATGACGAACTTGATACACTCGTAGACGCATTTTCTATGGCAGCTTCAACACGCCGTATAGTCATGCAAAACATCGTATTCTCTATCGGAATTAAATTTATCTTTTTGATTTTAGCGGGGCTTGGGTCTGTGACGATGCTTATGGCAATCTTTGCAGATGTTGGCATCACCGTGATTGCAGTGCTCAATGCGCTGCGTCTCATCCATACAAGAAAAGGAGTGATTTCATGAAAACTCGTGCCGAAAAGATTAAAGACACCGTACAACTCTTCAAAATATTTAGCGATGAGACAAGATTGCGCATCATCGCCTTGCTTATTGAAGGAGAGCGTTGCGTCCAAGATATCTCTGACACACTTAAGATGAGCCAGTCTTCCATCTCTCATCAACTTAAATTATTGCGAGACTTGAATGTTGTTAAAACGCGGCGTCAAGGCAAAAGCATCTTCTATCGTTTGCGTGATGAACACATTCGCGCACTATACGAGATGGGATTTTCACATGCCAACGAACCCAAATAAATCTTAAGAAAAACGTGCCAAATCCTTTTCAAAGGATCAGGCACGTCTTTTTTTATGGGCATCACATGGTAAGTAAACCATAACGTTTCTTTCCACGTTTAATGACATGATACTTTTCATGTAAAGCATTGTCTTTACTAAGTAAGTGCTGTTCATCGTGTTGTTTAGTCCCATTCACTTCAATGGCGTTATTTTTAAGGAACGTGCGCGCTTCACGTCGGCTTTGTGCTAACTTAAGGGCTAACAGCGCATCGATTAACGACATCGATGTTTCAGCTTTAGCACTCGGGACATCTTCAAGTCCCATGGCAATATCTTCAGCACTAAGTGTATGAATGTCACTGTTAAACAATGCTTCAGTAATTCTTACAACTTGCGCACGCGCTGCATCACCATGCACCATCGCTGTCAACTCTTCCGCAAGCTGTTTTTGCGCATGGCGTAAATGAGGGGTCGATTGCATATCACGTGTGATTCCCTCAATAGCCTCAAGCGAAATTAAGCTGAACTGTTTCAAGCGTTCAAGGGCTTCTTTATCCGATAAGTTTATCCAATATTGATAAAATGCGTACGGCGATGTTTTCGCTTTATCAAGCCATACCGCACCTGCTTCGGATTTACCAAATTTCGTGCCATCTTCTTTCACAATGAGCGGCATAACAAGACCGTACGCTTCAGATTCTGACCCATGCATACGGCGAATCAATTCTAATCCTGCGGTAATATTTCCCCATTGATCTTGTCCACCGATTTGTAAGGTGCACTCCTTGGTTTTATACAGTTTTGCAAAATCTAATGCTTGGATAATTTGGTAGGAAAACTCAGTAAAACTGATCCCCGCTTCAAGGCGGCTTTTTACAGAATCTTTGGCGAGCATGGCATTAATGCCAAAATGTTTGCCAATATCACGTAAAAATGTAATCATATCATAGCGTTTCAACCAATCATAGTTGTTGACAACATCAGCCTCTGGCACAATCGTTTGGACTTGTTTGGCTAAAGCGTTACTATTATGTTGAACATCCTTTAGTTCTAATAATTTACGTTCCTCATTTTTTCCACTTGGGTCACCGATTAACCCTGTGCCACCTCCGATAAGTAAAATGGCTTTATGGCCAGCATTAACAAGACGTTTCGCTGTTACAAGTGTCAATAAATGCCCAACATGTAAGCTATCAGACGTTGGGTCAGCGCCTAGATAAAATGTCATCGACTCTGTATTAAGTTTTGTAGCCAATGCTTCATCGGTAATGGTGTAAACAAGATTTCTCGCGTTTAAATCTTCAAATACATGCATAATCATTCACTCCTTTTTCACATAAAAAGGTGGCCCTAAAAGGACGAACCAACGGCCCGCGGTACCACCTTTTTTCTACAATATCTTGTAGCACTTTCACGCTTTAACGGGCGTTTGACCGGTTGCGCATTGCCTCGCAACGTGTAAGCGGGTGTATTTCGCGCCATCGCATTCGGTTTGCACCAACCACCGAATCTCTTATGTTTTGCGAGCGGGCGTTACTATTTTCCGCTATCCCACTGTTTATAACGTTGTTTCTCTAAGCACAAGGCTATGATCGAGAATGATTTCGCGTTCTGTAATATCTTCTTGGTTCATCAATTTCGTTAATAAACGCATGCCTACTGCACCAATGTCATAGATGGGCACATCGACACAAGATAGTTTAGGTCTTGCAAGCAAAGCATACTTCGTGTTTTGGAACCCAACAACACTAATGTTTTGTGGAATCGGCACATTGTTTTGTCTAGCAACGTTCATGAATGATACCGCTATGGAGTCACGCACAGCGATCAATCCATCAATTTTTTGGTCTTTGAAGTACTCATTAAAGTGTTCTGTATTAATCGATATACGACCCGATGTACGCATAATCTTCGGTTCAAGACTTGCTTCTTGTATGGCGCGTAAATACCCAGCTTCCTTTTGATCATTCACCATGTATTTTCGCACAGTAGAAACCATATAGATATTCTTTCTACCTTCATCAATTAACTTTTTCGTAATTTCGTAGCCTGCCTTGTCATAATCAATCGACACACTCGGAATTTCATCATCATCAGGAAAAATCGTGTTGGTCAATACAATCGGAATTTTGTAATCATTTTTAATACTTAAAAGAAAATCGTGTTGTTTATCGGTTATTTCATCATTCAAATACAAAATACCGTCAACTTGTGCAGCGACGATTTCTTTTAACACATCTTCTTCTGGTGTTTCTTCATGATCGAGGATGTAAAGCAAAATTGAGTATTTATACACCCTAGCGATATCTGCTATACCATTCATCATCTCCGCAATAGAAGCACGGCTCATATCAGGAACCAATACCGCTACCGTGGTAGATTTTCGACTTGCAAGCCCTTTGGCAAACGCATTTGGTTTATAGCCAAGTTCTTCAATAACGCGCAACACGCGTTCACGTGTTTCTGGTTTAACTTTTTCAGGGTTATTGATGGCGCGCGATACAGTAGCCAATGAGACACGGGCCGCACCGGCGACATCATAAATCGTTGCTTTACTCATCATATCACCTTCTTTAACGTATATTATAGCACGTATGAAAATGTTTTCAAACAGTTTATACACATAATTTCAAGAAAAAAAGAAGCCAATTGGCTTCTTTTAACGACGCTCTTTGATACGTGCGGCTTTGGTTGATAAACCGCGAATGTAGTGCAACTTTGCACGTCTGACTTTACCGCGGCGAACGACTTTTATGTTCGCAATCGAAGGGCAATGTACTGGGAACGTACGTTCAACACCAACACCGTATGATACTTTACGAACGGTGAAGGTTTCAGAAATGCCACTGCCTTGGCGTTTAATAACAAGGCCTTGAAAAACCTGAATACGTTCACGTGCTCCCTCTTTGATTTTCACGGAAACTTGTACGTTGTCACCTGGTTGAAACGCAGGGACATCATCTTTAAGATAGTCTTGCGTGATCTCGCTGATAAGTTGTTGCGACATGGTATCACTCCTTTATAAATCCTTGCTCTTGGAGTCTTGCTCCAGCGGAACACGATTGTTTCACAGCGAATGTGATTATAGCATAATTAGCCTGCACATGCAAGCATTTATTCTCCTTTTTTCTTGCTGTTGCGCTGTTTGTATAAGTCTGGTCGTCTCGTGCTGGTTCTTTTGTGTGCTTGCATATCACGCCACGCACGAATGGCCGCGTGATCGCCTGAAAGTAATACCTCAGGCACCGCTTTCCCTTCAAATTCACGCGGGCGCGTGTAATGTGGATATTCAAGTAACCCATCAGTAAATGAATCTTCTTCATAGGACGCTTGCTTATTAAGTATTCCTGGAATCAAGCGAATCGTGCTATCAATCACTGCAAGGGCAGCGACTTCACCACCGGTCATCACAAAATCACCAATACTGATTTCTTCATCAAAGTATTCACGAATGCGTTCATCAAAACCTTCATAATGACCACACAAAATAATAACATGTGATGACGCTGAAAAGCGCTTGGCATCAGATTGTTCGTACCGTTTTCCTTGTGGTGTCATTAACAATTTTAACGCTGATTCATGATGATCAATTGCGCGCAAAGCGCGAACGACAGGTTCAACCTTTAGCACCATCCCGGCCCCACCACCATAAGGATAGTCATCCACTTTACGATGTTTATCGGTACTATACGCACGAAAATCGATAACATTCACGGTCAATTTTTTTTCCATGATTGCCCTGCCGATGATTGACTGTGATATAACCGGTTGGATCATTTCAGGAAATAAGGTTAAAACATCAATTCTCATAATAATCCTTCCATTTCTATCACAACAATTTTATCCTCATCAACCGTTTCAACAAACCGGTTGCTAAACGGTACAAGTGCAGCGTTTTTCCCTTCACGCTTTATGACGAGTACTTCTCCTTGCGGATAACGTCTCACAGCCTCAACAACACCTTTTTTCGTTGTCCCAACATAGACATTTAGACCAATTAAATCCGTAAAATAATACTCATCGTCTCTAAGTGGTTCACGGGTGTCTTCATCAATTTGTAACTCACAACCACGAAAAAGATCAACTTCTTCTTTACTAGAAAACTGCTCAAAACTAAGCACATCGACAGTGCCCTTTTCAAAATGACCACGAATCGTCACAGCATGACGGACCCCACGACATAAAATATACAACGTGTTTCCGACGCGATAGCGTTCGTGCTTAAAATCTGAATCAGTTTTAACCCCAAGCGCACCGCGGACACCATGAGGTTTTGTGATGGTTCCAATCGTAATGTAATTCATGCCGTTTCCTCCTTTTTAACGCCTTGTTGTTTAACAGGCATAAGCGCATGAAGGTCCGCATCTTCAATAACACGGAGATGCACATAAAATAAAACACCAAGCAACGGTAAAAACGTCACAAATGCCATCATACTACCAATGACAACATAGCCTGCAAACACATCGCGAAGTGCAATGCGTATAACACTACTCACAATCATCATAATAAAGGTCCATGATATCACCAGTCGCCGTTGCGACTGCTTCAATATTTTTGCGTTAACAAGCATCGATATAACCCCAATCACAACATAAAATACCAACACCCATGCAACATAACTCAACAAATCCAAAAAGTTGAGTAAACCAAACACAATTGCTGCAGCGATTGTATGTATAAAATATTTAGCCACTGATTCATAACGATCTTTTTTGTCCCCTAAGCTTCGGTTTCTCGTCACAATACGAACGCGAAGATCTTGCTCTTGCAACGGTTTGATACGCTGTAAAGCAACCGTTTCAATAGTCAAAGCACCTATCGATAATAAGACAAACCCAACCCAAGTCCACAAGGGTCTAGGCATTAACGTGACATCAATCATAATCAACAAAAGCACTTTGAACACAAATGCAATTGCATGGGGCTTAAACAATACAAAACGCGTCGCACCGATAGGGTTTAAAAATGAAAGCGAGGGGATTAGTGTTGCACCCACCCCCATCATCATTGCAGCCTTAAAAGCTAATGATACTGTATCATCACCCTCTAAAAACACCAACTCATAAAATGTTTTCGGCGCCATAAAAAACACAAACACCGCGACGATAAACGCAACGGTTGACATGCGCCCGATCGATGCTCTTTGAATGAGTGCTTGTTTGAGGGTTGTTTGTGTTGGCATATACGTCATTCCTTTATTATCAAATCGATTTCATTATAGCATACACATCGCGAAGATTTTTCAAGGTTTACACCGTGACATTACTTTTGAAACATGATGCGTTCTGACTGAAACATGCGGTTCAAAATAAATACTAAAACAATTGTATAAACCACCGAGGCAGCACAAACGATGCCAATATTCAATAAAGATACATTAAAGGTAAACACCGCAGATAATGCATTCGTCGCACCGTATAACGGAATAAGGTGAACAAACCAAGCGGTCGCTGGTTCAGCACCAAACGAACTTGCAACCCCTACAATAATTGTCACAAAGTAAAATGGCATAATTAGCATCGATGCTTCTTTAATCGTTTTTGCAAACGCACTTACAACGGCAATAAGTCCAACAATGAAAAGTACCGTACTCATGAGCAACAATAAAATAAGTACGTATTCACTCAAACCATAAATCGATAAACCAGCCGAAGCGTCTTCACCCATTAAATTTTGTAATCCCGCTAAGATACCAATAAACGATGACAATGCGCTTGCAAGCGACAGCACTGCCAAACTCGCAACTTTGCCAATCGCAATTTCACTGCGTTTCGTTGGGGTAATGAGTAGAGTTGCAATCGTATTGCGTTCTTTTTCTCCCGCAATGGCATCGGGGCCAATACTCATCGCCCCTGCAAATAAAAATATAATTACTAACATCGGCATGAGCATCGCCATCGCTTGGCCACTCACGACACGTTCATCTGCAATTTGCACGGGCAGGTGTTCAAATACAATATAATGATTTGGGTCTTCAAGTCGTTCAATAAGTGCGCGTTCACGGTATTCCATCAGCACCATGTTCACACGGTTATACGCAAAACTTGAAGGCTGTCTGCCATGGTTATAAAGGATGTGTAATGATGGGGGTGCGTGCAAATCTGGATTCGCGATTTTTTCCGCAAAGTCTTCATCAAATAATAGTGCAATATCAATATCCCCATCAAGTATTTTTTGCTCTAATGTATCATCATCCATCGCTTCACGCCCATCAATTGTAATGTTTAATTGCGATTGATTACCTTCTAAATCCCTTGCTTCTAACATTGTTTTAAGGTCTTGTGGTAAGTTTTCAGCAATCATGATAATTTCATGTTCTTCAACGGCGTCCGCCTGTCCTTGCATAATATTACCCATCAATGAATACATAACAAAAATGGATAATCCCGGCACAATAAAAACCATTACGACCAACCGAGCGTCACTTAACACACGGTATACTTCTTTTTTAAACATCGTCCATATATTACGCATAATCTGGTGCCTCGCTTTCTTCTACGAGCTTAAAAAACAATGCTTCCATATCTTCATTTGGAGATATAGCACGGATGTTTTCTATCGTATCCAAGGCTTTTATTTTACCACCAATTATAATGCCAATGCGATCACACAGTTTTTGTGCCACATGCAAAATATGGGTTGACATAATGACCGTCTTTCCTGCTTGTGCCATAGCTTGTAAATAATCTGTCACTGTACGCGCGGTTAATACATCGAGTCCATTGGTTGGTTCATCAAAAATAATCGTATCAGGATCGTGAACCAATGAAACAGCAATTGATACTTTTTGTTTCATCCCTGTTGATAAATCCGCAACTTTTACTTCACGAAACTTATCCACGCCAAACCGTTCAAAAAGTACTGCTTTACGCGGTTCTATATCTGCTTCGTCAACACCGTGTAAGCGTGCAAAGTATGTAAATAAATAATTCGGTGTAAAATGATCTTCTAACTTCATTTCATTCGTTAGAAATGCGATGTTTTTACGTACCATAGCACTGTCTTTAACAGCACTATGTTCGCCAACAAAAACATCTCCCGAATCAGGCTTAATTAATGTTGCAATGCAGCGTAAAGCAGTCGTCTTCCCAGCACCATTTGGACCAAGCAAGCCAAATATTTCACCTGGTTTTGCCTCAAAAGAGACATCATCAACAGCGATTTTTCTTCTAACATCAGTGCGTTCTATTTTTCGTTGCTTCTTTGATAAATTAAACGTTTTACGTAAGTGTTCAACCCGTAATCCAATCATTAGAATCTCTCCTTCCAACGTTATTATAATACATGAATCAAACACACGCTTCAACAAAAAAATCACCCGAAGGTGATTAAAATGACTCAATGTTTATGGTGATTTTTTTGTGCTCGCGTGACGCACTGGCGTACGCAATGGTGCGAATGGCATTCGCGATTCGTCCGTTTTTTCCAATAACGCGACCGAGATCATCTTCATGCACCATGATGTGCATGGTAATCATCTCACCGTCATCGGATAGTTGCTTTACCGCGACATCATCGGGATGCACGACCAGTGGGGTAACGAGATCGGCAATCATTTTTTCATAATTGGTGGCCATGCGTATCACCCTTTATTATTTTTTTGCTTGACGGTGTTTCGCAATTACGCCCGATTTGCTTAACAAATTACGTACTGTATCGGTTGGTTGCGCACCCTTTTCAAGCCACAAAAGCGCACGTTCTTCATCAATTGAAACAGAACTCGGGTTCGTTCTTGGGTCATACGTACCGAGAATTTCAAGGTAGCGTCCATCCCGTTTATGTCCTGATTCCGCAACAACAATACGATAAAAAGGGCGTTTCGTTGTTCCGTGTCTTTGTAATCTAAGTTTAACAGCCATTATTATACCTCCTAATTGATTTCCGCAAGTAGGATAGCATATGGCGGTCATGCTGTCAAGGTTTTTTACTTGACAGATTCTTCTTCTAATGTTGGGGCCTCTAATGCCTCCCCGTTGCCCTCAAAAAGTAAAGACCACTCCACTCTACGCACGTGACGATAATGCGAAATTTCCTCAAAGAGTGTTTCACTTTGATTTTCATCAACATACAAAACATCATACTTTCTTTTTTTATGAAAATAGACTAAATTGCCACGATGTTTTAACTTTTTTAACACTTTCGGGCTACGAAAGTGAATAATTAAACTTTTTCGGTTGAGCATGTTTTACTGCCTCCTTCGGTAAAGACGCCAAGCGGACTAGGCGTTTTAATATGTTTTGATACCGCATTGGCAAGTGCTTTAGAAACGTTGCGCAAAAGACCATCCAGTGCTTTGGAAGCTTCTTGATAACGCATAACATCTGGATGTTCAAACAAGGCCTTTTTCGCTTCTTGGTAAGCGGTAGTCTTTGCCTTTAAACTAGGGTGGTGCGATCCATACTGTTTCGCTTTTTCGTAAGCGGTTTTTGCGCTTTGAAATGTTTTAGAAAGATTCACTATGGTTGGGTCATTTTCAATGATTTTATGCGATGCAATTAAGTTTTGATATGCATCAGTAGACTTTATATCAGCAATGAGAGCATCGGTTAACGCAAGTAATCTATCATCCATGGTATCACCTATCGACATTATAGCATAACGATACGGTTTTCAAAAGATGAATAACCATTCAGAAAGTTTGACAAGCTAACTGAATGGACTTATAATGATTTAGAGGTTTATTTCAAATGAAAATGGGTGTGCACATGAGAAAAATCACCATGATCTTTTGCTTGTTTTTAGCAGTCCTTTTCACTACCACAGAATCTGTTGGTGCTGAAGAAAATAATGATTGGGAACCGACCATTGTTTATATTGATGACCGTTGGTGTGTCGTATGTCAAGAAGTAAAACAAAAAGTCATCGAACCAATCATTGAAGCGGGTGACATTAATGTCATCATTTATGACGTTGAAAATGATAGACAAGATGTTTTAGCTTATTGGGACACGTATGGTGTTCGTGGACAGGCCATCGCACCGGTTGTCTTTGCAGGAGATCAGTTCTTTTATGATAAAGATGATATCGTTGCAGCATATGAAGATGGCACGCTTGCGGAGCATGCCCAATATCCATTGCGAGATACGAGTGAGTGGGAGCCTCGTAACTATACATTTTTTACTGCGCTTGGTGTCATCATCATTGGAGGATTAATCGATGGGGTTAACCCTTGTGCCATCGCAATGCTACTTATGTTTATTAGTATGGTTGGAACAGTAAAAAACCGCCGTGTCCTTGCCATTGTGAGTTTTGCTTATATTTTAGGGGTGTTTGTGGTCTATTTCACGTTTAGTCTTGGGGTATTAACCTTACTCGATGCTATTCGCGTGCGCTTTACCGCTGCAGCGGTATGGCTTTACCTTGGTTTTGGAATTTTATGCACCCTCTTGTTTCTTATAACCCTTTACGATTTCTTTGTAACGAAGAAACAAGAATACGGAAAAATCCGCAATCAGTTACCAAAAGTATTACGCAATTTCAATAAACGGGTTATGGAAACGTTCACCAACGCGATTAAAAAAGCAAGTGAAGGAAAACCTTCCCCAATGATTATTATTGTCCCCTTCACACTCGGTGTTTTAATTGGTATGTTTGAAGCTGTTTGTACAGGACAAATCGCTGTTGGTGTCCTTGGTTGGGTCGACAGTTTAAACCCAGGTGGTGGCGTGAATCCATTAGAAATCTTTTATGTGCTCGTCTTTAATATCATGTTTATCATACCACTTGTAATTATTGCATTACTCGCCATCAAGTACCGTTCAACCATGGCGGTCTCAAACTTCGTAAGAGAGCGTATGTCACTCATCAAATTTGCGACAAGTATATTTTTCCTATTCTTAGCTGTTTATTTTATCTTAATGTTTATGGGTGTTGAATTTTTACAATTCAGCTACAATGTCTTTTAATGAGGTGTTTGTTTCATGAAACAAAAAATCTTAATTGAATCAAATGGAAAAAAACTGTATAAAGGGAACATAATGAATATCCCCGTTAAAAAATCCTATATTATTGATAAAAGTATTGAATTGTTTGACGATGATGACCCTTGTATTATTCATACTTCCTTTGTCGTAAAACATTATGCTGAAGATCTTATCAATTTATTTGATGATGAAAACACTGACACATTGCAAGGCAAAGATTACGAAGAAGCGCTTGATTTTCTTGATATTGAGGATATTGATGCAATCACCATCAAAAAACTTTGAGCAGGAGGTGCGTCATGGCTTACTTTGATTACGCTGCGACAACCCCATTGCACAAGCGTGCACAAGAAGCAATGCAAAAAACATCAACTGACTTTAGCGGTAACCCTTCTTCCTTACATAATGAAGGCATCACAGCCCGCAAACATTTAAATGGTCTTAAAACAACAATTGCATCTTTACTCAATGCAGAGCGTAAAAATATTATTATGACAAGTTCTGGCACTGAAGCCAACAATCTTGCCATTAAGGGCTCGTATTTTAAAACGCCTAATAAAAGGATAATCACTTCTACCATAGAACACCACGCAACAGAAAACCCTGTCAAATTCCTTGCTAAGCAAGGGGCAGATGTGCAGTTTATACCTGTGGATACTGAAGGGTTCATCGATATTGAAACTTTAAAACAAACACTATCGAACGATACAGCGCTTGTAAGTATCATTTATGCAAACAATGAAATTGGAACGATTCAATCCATCGAACCAATTCGAACACTATGTAAACAGTTTGGTGTGAAAATTCACCTTGACATGGTGCAAGCACCCATGCATGAAACCATTGATTTTAAAGCCCTTGATGTGGAATTTATTTCCATCTCGGCACACAAGTTTGGTGGCCCACGTGGTGTGGGTTGCTTACTCATAAAAGACCTTGAAAGCATTGAACCACTCATTCATGGAGGCAAACAAGAGTTTTCGCTACGAGCTGGTACGGAAAACTTAGCTGGCGTCGCAGGATTTAGTGCTGCTTTAGAAGTAAGTATTAAAAACATGGACCGACATAACGAGCATGTTAAAAAACTCGCCAAGCGTTTTTTAGAAGGGCTTGATCAAACGACGATTGACTACCGGTTAAACGGTCCATCATTAGAAGGTAATCGCTTGGCTAATGTGTTAAATA
>PWME01000180.1 GCA_003559235.1 Mollicutes bacterium
CTCGAACACCATCTGGGAAGCGTAGTGGAAGTCATCGGCCAGAAGCGGCTCCAGGTGGGACACATCCAGCGTGTTCATCATGCGGGCATAGGCGCGCAGGGCGTCTTCTTTGGTGAGTTGCATGGTCGGTTTTCTCTTTAATGGTTTCGGCTTGTGGGGAAACTTACAATTGGGGATTATTTTACTAGCGTTCAAGGAAACTATCGAATCTCAATCACTCTGCAATACTTTTCCAGATTGCCGATTTCAAATGTCTCTCCGACTCTCTTGCCGATAAGGGCGGCTCCCATTGGGGATTTTTCATGGATGATGTCAATGCCATCTCGTTCTTTACTTTTAGCCTGTCCTTTGACAAGTTTGATAGTCTTCTCCTTTTCGTCATCCAAATACAGTACCCTGACCTCTGAACCGATCTCCACCTCGTGCCCTTTTATCTTGTCCGTGGATGCAGGTTCAAAAAGTGTCGCCTTATCATCTTTTTTGAATTCCTCAATTTCTGTCTGATTCGCTTTTTCTGCCGGACGTAAACGCTTTCTCTTTTGTGTCATTTGCTTTATCAACGGTTCTGCACAAATGAACTCTTCTTCCAATGTTATATGTTCGGCTGGGGGTGAATCAAATGGTTTTGCCCCGCGATCTTGTAAATCCTGTTCCTGGATGAATTGAATCAGTTTTTTGAGTTCCCGTTCGGAATTCTCCCACCAATCACGCGACCAGATTCTATGGAACACAAACCCAAACTCCTCCAGCAGCGTCTGCCGATAGTTGTCCCAAGAATAATCCTCTAATTTCGCATGGTAAGTGGCCCCATCGCATTCGATGGCGATGAATGGTCTCCCTGTCTTTTTTGATTTAACAACCATATCGATCCTGAAACCACCGGCGCGATGCTGTAATTCAATTCGATCAGGGTCTATCTCTGTACAAAGAGCTTCATATACGGCCTCTTCAAATGGCGATTCCGCAAGTTGAAAATCTTTCTGTGGCACCCCTGTCTTAGCTCTGAAAAAATCCCGGATCGCTTCAATAGCCTCCACGTTTCCTTCCGATACCGCTTTTGCATAGGCCAGATAGGCATGAAGATAGCCGCGTTCCAAGGTCATCCCGCTTTCAAGTTCCTGACGGAAATGACTGAATCGCTCTTCCGGAATAGATGTCAGAACGAAAACTTTCTTTCTCGCACGCGTAACAATCACATTTAACAACCGTCGCCCGTGCTCAGGTAGATTAATGGGGCCGTAATGAGCAATAAACCGTCCATCATTACGCACGCCAAAGGTGGTGGTTAAAATGATCACATCCCGTTCGTCACCCTGTATGTTTTCAAGATTTTTTATGAAGAGACCTTTTTTCTCCAGCTCCTCGTATTTCGCACAAAATGCTTCATCAATCTGAATTTCCCGTTTGATCAGATCCCAAATCAAATTTCGTTGCTGTAGATTGAAGGTCGCTACTCCCACTGAAGGCAGAATGCCGTTGCTTTCGTACTTCAGTTTTTTCAGGATTTGGACAACGGCCTCTGCTTCGGCTCTGTTTTGCTGCCGGTCATAGACACCATTAATCGAAATGAACTGGATCGGTGGGTGGATTATTCTTTCCGGCAATGGATACAACCGACTTTTGTAAAAAGCTGCATTTGAAAACTCAATCAGCAGTGGATGGTAAGATCGGTAGTGAAAATCGAGATACCATGATTTGAAATCACAAAGCTCAGAGAATTCAAGCAGGGATTCGCTGTCTGCCAAGGATAATGCTCCCTCCCTGGACTGCAACTCTTCCTGTTTGCTATCGTATTCTTCAACCGCGCCCTCATCATCATACTCCAGTTCGTCGGCTCCAATCGATGTAAACCAGTAAGAAGGGGGCATCTGATGTTTGTCTCCGGATACCACCTTCCGTTCACCCCGGATTAGCGTACTCAGCGACTCTTCAATCTTTAATTGACTAGCTTCGTCAAAAATAACGATATCAAAAAGTTCTATTTCCAGAGGTATAATGGAGGCACAGACGGAAGGGTTAACCATCACGACCGGGAAATACGCAGTAAAGGTATCAACTGAACGACGGACAATCTTGCGAAGACTGTTTCTCCTCTTCCCTTTGGATCCACGCTTGTTGTAAAGCTTTGGAATATTGACTTTTTTGCTTATTTCGGCCTGCTTTGTACGCCATATTTTCGGGATTCGATTGGCGATCTCTTTCTGTAATTCCTGTTTTGTCCGTTTAAGTGCTTGCAACTCTGCTTCAAAACTACCGGCCTTCTTATGATCAAACTTTTGAGAGAGCTGCATATTTAAAAAAAACTCGGCAAACTGATTTTCCCAGTTTACAATTTTATTCTCCTGGAAAACTGTAAGGATTTTTTTCAGCTCTTCTGACTGCTCACGATATTCCGTCTGCCACTCATAGTGGTCGAGAAATCCTTGTTCATCAGCATAATTGAATTTTCTCGAATATTCTAGAAGAAGCTTAAGCCCTTGATAAAGGCGGTTTAAATCGCTCAGATTAACATTCTGTACTTGTTCTCTGAAAGCGGATGAGTGTTTCAGTTGATGTAATTGTATAATTCGTTGGTTTAGCTCTTGAACAATAGCTTCATCAAGGGAGATATCGAGAATAGTTTCGTTTAAAAGTTGATTCAGTTTTTTTTGCTTGATTTCGATTAACTGACTTTGCAGTGTTTTGATCTTTTGACCGATTTTCCGAGTAAGAGCTGAGAGATCTTCAACCGAGTCATCAGGCATGATGTCAACTTTTACCCTGATTTTTGCAAGATCTTTTCGAATACTTTTCAACAAATCAGGAGCTTTTTCAAAAGCATCGACATGGCTCTGAATAGTTGAAGAGAGCTTGCCAAGATGTCTAAAGATCGAATACCACCAATTTCTCTTCCTGATCAGCCATTGATTGTTCAGCTGTACACTGATCTCGTTGAGTTTTGCATGAGTCTTAATGGTGATATCCAGCAGTTCATCAATCCTGTCATATAAAGAACTTCTTACTTCCTGTAAGTGACGGCTGTAATTGGCCACAAAGGTTTCCAGTTCATCGATGTTTTTTTCAAGCAGACTCTCCAAATCTTTCCTTAAATCAACAGATTTACGGCCGTTGAAATATTTGTCCGAAATAAAATACAAACTATTGTTGTGGCTGACTTTTTTTGATAAATATTCAAGTTTGCTAATTCTACCACGAAGATCCTGAAAATCTCCGTTTTCCAGGCTGATATTCAGCTGTTCCAAATCCTTTCTAAGAGAGTTTTGGCCATTACTGAATTTGGCTTTTAAAAAATGGCCAACTCCATCATGCCAGATCGGCTCATCGGCAGAGTCAATGATCGGTTCTGTATAAAGAAATTTTTTTCTACGATGGATCTCATTGATTTTATCCTCAATAATTGCAAGTCTTGATGTTATACCCCTATTGGGAGGAGAACTTGCAACGCTGGCTCCCAGCGATGCATGCTGGTCCCGTACGGAATTGACGATCTCTTTCCTGTCTCTTGAAACATCATCAATCACAGCGACAAGTTCACTGATACTTGGATGAACATTCTTGATGTTTTCTTTTAAAACATTCATCGCTGTTTTTTTTTCACACACTACCAGGATCCTTTTTCCCTGCTCCAGTGCATTCAACAGGATAGCGGTGATTGTCTGACTTTTTCCGGTACCGGGCGGCCCCTGAATGACAGCATGCTTGTTGTCCTTAAGAAAGTTCAGAATTCCAAGCTGACTCGGGTCGGTCGGAACACTGGTTTCGGAATGGATATAGCTATCAACGGCGAGTGGATCCTCATCCTCGTCTGGGTATTTTTCAAGCAACTCCACAAGATCTTCACGAACTTCTTTGCGAATGGCTTCATTTCTTTGGTGAAATCGTCCGAATATTCCGGACCAATAGACAGTAGGTACAGATGTAGCTGCTGCATCGAGACACTTTTTATCTGGAACAGACTGCAGTCCTCTCTCAAACTGCTCATATAAATGGGCCTCCAACTCCTCTTTAGACAACTTCGTGGTAAATTTTTGAATGAAATGTGTGGTATTTTGAATGATTTCATCAGAGCTTAAAACACCATCTTCCAGCTCGTCGTCTTCAAAACCTTGAATAGATAGATTGCAAAGCTCTTGCAAATAGGAACGCAGCAAGTCATTGTATTGAATTTCCTGATCGAGACTTCGACTTATCGTCCAGGAATTAGATTTTGTAAAATCCTTTTCAATGGTGAGGCGCCAGATGAAGAGTGGGGCACGAATAATTTTATCCGGAGCTTCCTGTGGACTAAAAACTACAACTGGAAAACCGAATCCGAATGACTCATAACCATATTCCTGTAAGTCTTCGCGATTTTGTATGGCGAGGTGATTCATTCGTTTAGAAATAACACCCAGAGCTTTCTGTTTTTCAACTGGATCTTCTTCAAGATTCAGGTTGATTGAACTAAAAGAAATAGGAAAGGTGAATTTCCTGGAATGATTAAGCAACAAATCAAGAAATTCTTCCGGCAAAGTTTCGTCGACAACCTCCAGGTCACAGACATCCATTTTTGACAAAGTCCTACCCGGAACACAGTTGAGCTGTAATGAACGGAGATTACCAACGTTCAACTTGGTTTTGAGAATATCCAGCAGTTCCAAAGTTATGGGAATCCCTGCAATCATAAAGCATTAATCTAGATAATAATTATGTATGCCTATCATTTTATGATTTTAATAATGTAGCAATTGAATGTAATTAAATCTCCAGTAAGTAGAAAATACGTTGATAACTGCCACTGCCGGCTCCGTTTGGGCAAGATGCGGGAGGCCATTTGGTGCTCTTCCAGCGATTTCAATATCAAGGGGATGAACAGGAATTAGCGCAACCACGTCTGAATGGTGCTGGTACCCGGAAAAACAGGTCGGCGAGGGTGTCGCGTATTTTACCGATACCGAGTTCCTCACGGTTATCATCATCCTGGAACAGGTCGATGACCTACATGACCCCATGCCCTCACTCATACCACACCTGCCATGCTTCGACCAGCATCACCATCGTCAGAGTGTCGAGTTCGCAGTAGCCGAGCAAAACATTGGTTGTCGTGTCATTGATAGCAATCTTACTTACTAAGTATTCTTAAAGACAATTTGATTCCCGTTTTTTTATTGCTCCGATCGCATTTTCTCACCGTACCATCTTTTGCCGCTTTGCACATAGGATGGCTTTTCTGAAAGATTTTTCTGAATGGCAACCAATTCCTCCTGATATTTCACCGGATGGATAGTGCTGTGAGCCAAAAATCGAAGGATTTTTATAGCTTTTTCCTCCTCTGTTAGTTTGGTGTTGTCACGTATCC
>PWME01000142.1 GCA_003559235.1 Mollicutes bacterium
CAAAGGACCGAACATGTAGCCGGTCAAAATCGGCGGGATGTCGGAAAACTGGATTTCCAGAAAATGCGGGAAGATGAAGGGAAGCGGAAATTTGATGAAGTGGTAGAGCACGACCGCAAGGGCCGCGAGGTTCGCTATGACGACGATTTTGAACGTACTCCGGTTTTTCAACACGATCACTCCTTTTCGAATAAAAAAGCCCTCGATCATCTTCAAGGGCAAAAAAAGCGCATTGCGTCGTCTCTTCTTTCATCTGGACTGTAACCATCGGTTCCGGAATGACACCGGATCATGCCTTTCGGCTCGCGGACTGTACCGCCGGTCGGGAATTTCACCCTGCCCTGAAGAGTATTCGTTTGTATTGTATTACTACAAAAAATATAGCATACATGTTGCGATAAAGCAATATCTCATTGTCGATTTTTCCGATTTTGTTCACAAATGAACGCATCGCAAAAATCATCCCAGTCGCGTTGGAACACCTCCGGTGATACGATCGTGACATCGGCGATCGACCAGATGTTCCTTTTCCTGGCTTCGTAATAGAAAGCTTCAAAGATGTCGTCGTGGCTTTCAAAAAATACATGAACGTGTGAAAACCCCATCATTTGCGCCACCTTGAGCCGGGTATGCCCATCCCTCGCGACAGTCTTCCCGTGAATGCGCGTGACCGCTACAATGATGTCCTGTGGCTCTTTCACCCATGTCTTAACATCTTTCACACGATGGGAGGAAACATGGAACTGACTGACGCCCAGCGTCGCCAACGGGTGTTCGACGATGTCTTTACGCGAAGTTTCATACAACGTCTTTCCTTGTTCATCGATAATACGTGAAATGTGTCCGTTGTAAAACAAGAACGTTTCAATCGCTTCTTCTACGAAACGCGAAGGCGTTCCTTTGAGCCTTGCCTGGTGAGTGGTCTCGATTGTGAACTCGAAAGGATGTTCTTCATCACCATCCACAGCAAAGAAAGCGAGTCCATGGCGAACGGTTTTCTCATCGAACAAAGGGTGATTGACATCACGGATCCGGCGTATGCGTTTCATACGCCCTTTTCTTCCCTTTCATCGAGGATGCGCATCGACAGCAAATACGACACCCCCGCGACGGCAGGAAGGATGACCGTCCACGGCGCAGCAAGGGTGAAGATGAACCCGATGAAGAACCCCGCAAAGATGGGAACCGTCACCAACAGACCGCCTACCTTCGGGTAGGCGAATCCGAGCACCAATCCGAGGAAAACCACAAGCATCACGAGACTCCAGAGGTTGTCCCACAATCCCGCGCCGTCGGCCATGAAAGGAATCGCAAAGCCGCTTGCGATATGAAACGGCATCGAAACCGCGAGCGCGATCAGCGCCAGTCCCCTCGGAATCCATATGAGCAACCGTTGCTCTTTCGACAAACGGCTCTTTTCCTTGTTCACGCTTTCCATCATCAACATCCTTTCCGTTTCCGCAAGGCAACGCGCCTCATGTCAATCTCTCGTATTTCTTTCGTTCGGAAAGCATCCTTCCACTGATCAACGAACGATTCCGTTCGGGCGTTTCGACGTCGATGACCACCGTGTGGACGGATTCATCACGCCCCGCTTCGGCGACGACGTCGCCGATGTGGTCGACGATACGGCTGGTCCCTCGGAATCGCTCCGTTTCACCGTCGATGACTTCGGAACCGACACGGTTGCACATCACGACGGGCATCGTGTTTTCCAATGCCCGTACCTTGACGACGTCGGTTGTCCACGGCCCGCCGAAATTGCTCGGTGAGACGACGAGGTCGGCCCCTTTGTCCGCCAACACCCGGAACGCTTCGGGAAACCACGTTTCAAAACAGATCGAGACACCGATTTTCAAACCGTCGAGCGCGAACACGTCGAGCACGTCTCCCGCATCGAAAATCGACTCGTTGTCGGTCAGGTGAATCTTGCGGTGTTTGCCGATGAGCCCGCTTCCATCGACCAAGAACGCACTATTGTACAAACGTCCCTCGAACGCCTCGGCCATGCCGGCGACGATGAGCATCGCTTCTTTAGCGGCGAGCGCTTGCAGTTCCGAGACGATTTTTTCCTGCACGTGGACCGATGCGAACGCTGCGAGTTCCTCTCTCGAGGTGAAATGGTACCCCGTGAACGCGAGTTCGGGCAAAACCATCACGTCGGCGCCGCACCCCTTCAACAACCGTCTGATCGTCTTCAAGTTGGTCTCGATGTCCTTGTGTTTCACATCGTATTGACAAAACCCCGTCTTCAATGTCGCTCTGTTGTACGTCGTCATGGTTTCTCCTCCGTTTCGCCCATCAGCCATTCACCGGTCTGTTCCAGTTTCATCAATGCCAAATAATAGGCGTTCGGTCGCGAAGTCATGTATCGATGGACTCCGGTGATGTCGTACGTGCTGATCGCCGCGAGATCGAAGGTCCTCGATAGGGTATCGAGTCGCGCATCGTCCGCGACGGCGTCTCGATAGATCCGTCGGATGACATCCGGTTTCCCGAGCAAGTCCTTGAGTGCGGGACGGCTTTCTCCGATGCTAAAGACGCCTGCGAGGAAATCGCACATCACATGTCGACCCTCTACGAAGGCTTCGACGACTTGATGTCCGTGATACGCCCGAGTGCCGTCGACCAAGACGACGATCCTCGCGGGGATGTGCAAGCATTGCAACAAGGCCGCACCGACTCTCGACATGTCCGTGCACCAATCCGTTCCCCTGGCGATGATCTCTTGCTCGGTTCCCCCGAAAATCATCTCTTCAAACGGCGTATCGAAGCGCTCGGCGAGCGTTTTCGTGAAATACAGGACGCGTGCGACGGAAACGACATCGTCTTCAGCCTTGAAGCGTTGCGCGAAACCGTACAAAGGATGGTCCGTGACGTCTTTTGACGTTTGCATCGAATCCGCGTAAAGATCATCGATCGAATCCTCGTCCAAAAGCACCATGCGCTTGAGGATGTCATGGTCGACCGAATCGGGGTGGTGCAAGTCCTGTTCGAACATGCGCGCATACGCCGGACCGAATACGCTGTATCCTCGCTTCATCATATCCAACCTCCCTTTAATAGTAAATCCTTAAAAAGCCAAAAAACAAGTGAACAACAAATCATGTATCCACCCCACATCATGCTTCTTGATTTATACCATTGCCAAAAAGTGATTTTATACTTTTTTATGCAATTATCATAGTTACTTATATTAATTATATCAATCATGTAAAATTATCCTCCTTACTCGCATTATTTGTTTTAATCTTAACTTCCCTATAAATCAACTTTTATATCTTTTGTAATTGATTTAAAAAAATCACTGCTCCATATGTCGAGATTATTTTGATTTTTAATAAATGGTTTTATATCTGATTTTGCTATTTCATAGTCAATATGATCGAATCTATTTTGCAATAGTTCAATTAATAACTCTCTAGTTAATTTGACATCTTTTTCAATTATTTTTGTTTGTTTAAGTCTTGCTTCTAAATGTTTTAGATTCACTTTTGTATCTAAACTCAAATAATAAATAAAGTCGTACAAGTCTCTACCTTTTACACGATTTTTCCAACTTCTTGCAATCACTGCATGAATTTTACCTGCAAACAAGGACTTTTGGTCATAAACCCTTACTTGGTATGGAAAGGGTAATAAACGGAATTTTAGTTCAGTATCCGCATACATAGGTGGATTCACATCAACTTCAAATTTGATAATGATTTTCTCGTTGTGAATTATTCGATTAGAATCTGCTGAATCTGGATAAATGGTTATAAGTGTCTCTCTTGTATTACCTTTAATAAAAGCTGAATCAATGTTCGAACCGTTTGCTTTATCTTTTTTTGATACTTCAAAATTCAGCCCGAGAGATTTTACAATATCGCTGATTGGTTTAAAGTATTTATTGATATCAAAAGTATCATCTGCTACAAGTAGCGAAAAATCCAAATCTTCGCTAAACCGATCCATCCCATAAAATATCCTTAGAGCGGTTCCACCATAAAAAGCAGCGTGTGTAAAGAAGTCAGTTTTAGAAAGACCTGCTAAAACAACTTCTTGTAAAACTTCTTTAATTGCATGCTTTTTATCTTCTAATGTAATTGGGTCATACTTATTAATCATTTGCTGAATGATTGTCATTTGATATACTCACTTTCAATATATTTTATTAGGTATCTAATGTTGTTAGATGTATATTTATTGGACAAAAATATAACATCTTCAAAGATTAATTGATCAAATGCCTCCTTGTTTATTCGGAGATTTTCAAATAGCAACATTTTTATCTCTTTAATACTTTTAACTGGCTGCTTTATGTAGAGTAAATCACATAGTGCTTTTTCAGGGTTAGCTATGAAGTACGAATAAGTATCTTCTTCGTAAGCCTTAACAAAAAATGGAAAAGCTTCCTTTGGAACGTCTCTATAAGTGAAAAGGCCGAAATGATTTTGATATGACTTAGTTTTTCTTTTGTTGAATGTCGCGTTCGTATAGACAACGACTCTTTCAGGGATTATATTATGAAACGAAAGTGCATACTCAAAAGATAAATATGAGGGGCCATAAATAAATGAAGCAAGCAAGAATCCATCCGTGCTACCATTTGTCTCATATATCCCTCTTACAAGTGGAAATAAGATGCCGTTATCTACATCTCTTTTAATCTTACCATTAACATCTGTATAATCTTTATACTTTTCTTTTAGATTTAATGTCGTGACAATCATACTATCTCCTCCGCTTAATTGTATTTTATAACATTATCTGGAGTATTTCAATGATTTATCTAAACTTTCTTTCATATAATCTAATAAAACACGTTTATGAAATCAATCACTTCAAGTCATTGAGATAATATCTTATGTAAGAACATTAGGCGCAAAGTAAAAAAAGCAGCATTTAACCTATCAAATGAGGTTAGATGCTGCTGTTATTATAATATTAATAACTTTGTTAACTGGTTTTTAAAGAAAGCAATGTGACACTTTCAACGTGGGACGTCTGTGGAAACATGTCGAACGGTTTCACGGACACGACCTTGTACGCTTTCGAGAGCGCTGCGACATTTTTCGCCAATGTGCTCGGATTGCAAGAGATGTAGACGATTTTCTTCACGCGCTTTTGCAAGAGCCAACGGATCAGTCTTTCGTCGAGACCGGTGCGCGGCGGGTCGCAGAAGACGACATCGAAAGGCTTCGTTTTGACACGCTTGTCCCTACGGATGACTTCGGCGGCGTCGCCGAGGATGAAATCGACGTTTTCAGCCGCGTTCAGCATTTTGTTCCTGCGGGCACTCGCGATCGAGGATGGATGG
>PWME01000148.1 GCA_003559235.1 Mollicutes bacterium
ATCTTGAAACTGCATCCGCAATCCTAAGGATTTTTTTCCAGTTTCAAGGTGTTTTCCGCTATAGACATCAAAGACATCCACTGAAACCAAGGTATCATTACCGGTTGCTTTAATGGTTTCGATGATTTTTTCAGCACTGGTTGTTTCTGATACAACCAGCGCAATATCTCGTTCAACCCCTGGATATTTTTGTAAGGGTTCATACCGCACAACATCTTTGGCAAACTTCATCGTATCATCGAGATTAAGCTCTAACAAATAAACATCGTCCAAATCAAGTGCGCTGGCTTGCTTAGGATGCAACTTACCAATGTGCCCTAATATTTTGTCGTCGTATTTGATCAACGCGGTTTGATGTGGGTGGTAGTTTTCTAACGCGACACGTTCATAAGAAACTGATTCAATTCCCATTGCATCTAGCAACGCTTCTAGTACGCCTTTAATGGTGAAAAAGTCTGCTTGATCTTGACCTTTCCATTTTTTATCAGGGTAAACACCTTGCATCAATACCCCAAGCACACGTTCTTCACCCTGAGTGTGATAGGATGTCCCAATCTCAAATACATGAATTGGGTTTTGTTTTCGTGCTTTGTTATATCGAGCAACATCAAGTAATCCGTTGAGCGGTGTTAATGAGAGTGTTTCGCGCATTTCACTCATCGGATGCTTAACCGATACTGGGGTAAGTGAAAGATCACGACAATACTCTTTGAGCGTTTCGCTGTCGCGTAAACTGTAAGTAATGACTTCATTAAGTCCTAAACCACACAATGTTCGTCGGATGGTTCTCAAACGCTGCTGTGTTGGTGATAAGCCCCCTTGAGAGACTGTTTTTGGCAACGTGTGTGGAAGTGCATCATACCCGGCGATACGTCCGACCTCTTCAACGATATCTTGATAGGTTTCAAAATCACCGCGCCGCGACGGTTTCATAATCGAAAAAACGCCTTCTTTAACAACGTATTTCAGATGCAAGCGATTGAGTATATCCCCAACAAAATCAACCGTAAAATCGCTACCAAGTACTCGGTTTAGCGTTGTAATCGGTACATCAATGGTTGTCGTTTGTGCTTCGTTATAATCAAAATACGATACGCCATCACGCACCGTTGCACTTGCGTACTTAACAAAAAGTGCACTCGCACGATCCAATGCATAACGCGTCATTTCAGGATCAATCCCACGTTCAAACCGCATAGATGATTCACTGCGTAAGTCTAAACGATGCGAGGTGCGCCTAATGTTGCGGGGGTGAAAGTGCGCTGATTCAAGCAATATCGATTTTGTTGTTGATTGTACTTCGGTTTCAGCACCGCCCATAACCCCACCCAGCGCAACAGGATTTTTGCCATTGGTTATAACAATGTCCCCTGCTTTTAAGCGACGGGTTTTGTCATCCAATGTCACGAAAGTTTCACCTTCATGTGCATCCCGAACTAAGATGGTATCGCTATTGAGCAACTCATAATCAAACGCATGCAGCGGTTGTCCCGTTTCCATCATCACGTAGTTTGTTATATCAACTACGTTATTAATAGGCCGGATGCCTGCGGCGATTAAACGCGCACGCATCCAAGCGGGTGAAGGTTTAATCGTTAAATCGTCAATAACACGACCATAGTAACTAAAACAGTTTTTCGTATCAGTTGTAATAGTCATCGGGTTTTTCTTACTTTTGTTCGTATGTAAGGACACCTCAGGCACACGAACCGTTTGCTTTGTCATAGCACCATAGTCATACGCAACGCCGATAACACTAAGTAAATCCGCACGGTTAGGCGTTAAATCTAGTTCAAGCACCGCATCAGTCAATGCCAGAGCCTCAAGGGCATCAGAACCAACTTCAACGTCATCTTCAATCACATGAATGCCGTCTTCATTATGATATTTATGGGGAATGCCAAGTTCTTCTAAACTACAAATCATACCTTCAGAAGCCACTCCACGAATGGTTGTTTTTTCAATCGTAAGACCATTGCTTAATGTTGCCCCAGGCAATGCGACAATGACGCGTTGTCCTTTAGCCACATTCGGCGCCCCGCACACTATCGTGCGCACAGCATCTTTTGTATCAACTGTACAAACTGATAGTTTCTTCGCATCGGGATGTGGGTCACACGAAACAACGTAACCAACAATTAGATCTGCAGCGTCAACGAGCGGGCCAATCGACTCAACTTCTTGTGATTTTATGGTGAATTGCTCAGCGAGTTCTGTTAAAGAATCCTCAACATTCACAAATTCTTTTAACCAATTAATGGATACTTTCATAAAAATTCCTCCTAAAACTGCTTGTTAAAGCGTAAATCATTGGTGTAAAAATGGCGAATATCTTCAATGCCATACTTGAGCATAGCAATGCGCTCAACGCCCATACCAAAGGCGAACCCTTGGTATTGTTCAGGATCATAGCCACTCGCCTTTAACACATTATTATGGACCATTCCGGCGCCTAATATTTCAATGTAGCCCGTTTGTTTACAAACAGAACACCCCACACCATCACAGTTAGAACACGTTACATCGACCTCAACACTCGGTTCAGTGAAAGGAAAATACGATGGACGCAAACGGATTTTCCTATCTTCACCAAACATCGCTTTTGCGACTTCTAACAAGGTCCCTTTTAAATCGCTCATCGTCGTATTCGTGTCCACAACCAGGCCTTCAATTTGCATGAACTGATGTGAGTGTGTTGCATCATCATCATCGCGACGATACACTTTCCCAGGACAAATGATTTTGACCGGTTTTTTGCCTCCGTAATCAAGCATCGTACGAATTTGCACGGGAGACGTATGGGTTCTCAACAAGGTATCATCGCTGATATAAAACGTATCTTGCATATCACGGGCTGGATGGTCTTTCGGCAAATTAAGTTTTTCAAAGTTCATTAAATCACTTTCAATTTCAGGGCCTTCTTTAACAAGGTAGCCCATACCGATAAACAAATCTTCAATTGATTCGACAATTTGATTCATTACATGCACACGACCTGTGCGATAATTCGGCGCTGGTAATGTAACATCAACGCGTTCTTCTTTCAAGCGCGCATTCAATGAAGCCGTTTCAATTTCATGCCGCCGCGTCTCAATCAGCGCTGCGAAGCGTTGTTTCGCTTGGTTAATTTTTTGACCAAAAGCTGGCCGTTCTTCCGCAGGCAAATCTTTCATGTGCCGCATCATGGTAGAAAGTTCAGCTTTTTTCCCTAAATATTTCGCTTTAACATCTTGTAAATCCGCTTTCGTGTTCGCATTTTTAAGTGCTTTTTTCAACGTGCTTTCAAGCGCGTCAAGTTGTTCATGAACATTCACACTTATCAACCTCCTAATCATATAAAAAAACCGTCCATAAAAGGACGGGATAATCCGCGGTACCACCTTAATTCCGGTTTTCACCGGCACTTGAGTCGTTAACGCCGACAACGGGCGGGATTAGCGCCACTCTGAAGGTGAAACAATCGTCACGATTACAGGATGTCTCAGCACCCATCCCTCTCTTAAGCAATCAATTGACGTTGCATGGCCTTCTTCTTCGTGCTCTTTTCATTATACCGAAGTCTAAGCGATTAATCAAGCACGTTTATCTGCTTTATACGTTAGCGTTATCATCTTGATCCTTAACATTTCGATGGTTGTAAAGGTGTTTAAATCCTAAAGTGCATAACACCACCCCAAGCAATGTGTTGCCGATAATCATCCACGCAAAACCCGTTAAACCATACCACATAAATAGCGTTGGGCCGAAGACAATCGATAAGACATTATTAACCATATGCGCAAACCAAGGCACAAAGAGTGACCGTGTCCAAACAAGCATGATGCCAAGATATAAACCAATAAACATAGTGTTAATGCTTTGTGCGAGGTTAAGATGAAATACCCCAAACAAAACCGCTTGAATGATGATGGTTTTTGGTTTGGATAACCGCATTGATAAGCGCCGCATTAATAATCCTCGAAAGAATACTTCTTCAAACAATGGCGCGATGATTCCAATCACAACGACACTTAACACTAAGGTCAATGATAAAGTAACGTGCGATGGATTATCTTGTGAACCTATAAACGTATTAGGCCATTGCCGTGATGCAAGTTCTAAAAAGACACTTGCCATAAGAAACCAACCAAACGCAATCATTAAAGCATCAAAAAAGACGCGAAACCGAGAAGGTAATCGCACGTGAATACGCGATTTAACCGGTTTATACACCGCCATATTCGCAAACAGATAAGCCACAACCAAAGCAACCATGAATGCAATCGGTAAATGTCTTAATATAAACGTGCCTGGCGCTTCTTTAATTTCTTGAGCACAGTCTCTTACAACCATAACATAAAGTTGTGTAAGGTAATAAAGGATGATGCCAACAAAAAATAACACGGTTGGAAAAAGCAGTGTTTTAATTCGGTGCATCAGATCCCCTTCTTCCTTGAAAAAAGGCCGCAATTAAACGGCCTTTACATTATTTCGTAATGGATAAAAAGCGTTCAATTTCTTCTTTGATAACCGCTAAAGAACGATCCCAAAATGATGCTTCAGTTACATCAATATCTACAAGCGCTGCGACATCTTCAACTGTCATTTGGCCGGTCTTCGCGAGTAAAGTATCGATGTCTTTAGCGAACGACTTACCACGTTTTTGAAATTCAGCATAAATGCCTTTTGCAAATAATAACCCAAAGGCATACGGGAAGTTATAAAAACTAAGCGACCCGCTATAGTAATGGCCTTTATTAATCCACATATACGGATGTAAAACATCATGATCAAGTGCATCACCATACGCTTCTTTTTGTGCCTCAAGCATCATTGCGTTATAACGCTCTGGAGAAAGCGGGGTTGATTTGCGTGCTTTAAAAACATTTTCTTCAAAAATAAACCGTGACATAATATCCACTATCACTTGCGTTGAGCCCATTAAAGATTGTTCGAGAATAAAGAGTTGCTCATCACCTTCAGAATCAGCTAACGCAGCTTTTTTCACAATGGTTTCGCATAGCGTAGAGGCTGTTTCAGCAACCGGCATCGTATACGATGCATTCAAAATCGATTCATTAAATATCTTATCGCCATGATAAGCGTGGCCAAGTTCATGCGCTAAGGTAATGACATTAGAGAATGAACCATCAAAATTCGTTAAAATCCGACTTTGTTTAATAGGATGAATATTCATGCAAAACGCACCACCGCGCTTGCCAGCACGCGGAGTATAATCAATCCACGCATCATCATGCGCACGACGCGCAAGATTCGCTAAGTCATCCCCAAATGTTTTAAAGTTCTTCTCAACATAATCAATCGCTTCATCGGTTGTAAACGTTCGCTCACTTGACCCAAGCGGCGCAAATAAATCATACCAAGGCAACCCTTTTTTATGACCGAGCAGTTCAGCTTTACGCGTCAAATAATCTCTAAACATCGGCAAGTGTTTACGCATGGATGTTATCATCGCATCAAGGGTTTCGCGTTCCATCCGGGAGTTATAAACCGCTTGATCAAGCGGGCTTTCAAAGCCACGCATTGATGCAAGTTCATTAACCTCACCTTTAACACCATTCAATGCGGCCGCAACCGATTGCTCAATCTTTTTGTATGCCGCAATTTCTGCTTCATACGCTTTTTTGCGCACGCTTGCGTCTTTTGAATGGGCTTTATTGCGAATCGCGGGTAACGTTACCGTGTCACCGTCATAATCGACTTCAAGAATACTTGTTAGTAAACCTTGCAAGCGGCTCCATGCGGATGAACCAGTTTGCGTCAATTTCGCGATTAACACTTCTTCTTTATCGCTTAAAACATGTTTAGCATTATCTTTAATACGCATTAAGTAAAAGCGATGTTCTTTAAGCAATTCACTGCTTTCAATGACCGACTCTAAATTCTCAACACGCGGCACAAACTTTGAGACTTTTGTGTTGAAATCGGTTGTTTTACTCAACAATTGTTGGAGCTGATTCATTGTCGCGTTGGACGTTTCATCGCGCGCATCCGTCGCAAGTCGCAAGTTCACATACGCAATCGTTTTTAAAAATTGACTGCGCAACCTTGCGGAAAATTCAATAATGTTTTCAAGTTTCGATGGCGCATCTTCAGTCGAATCAAGCACTTGAACCTTTGCATTGGCTTCATCGACCAAAGCATTCAACGTATCAATTGATGCTTTGAATGATGCATCCTCATAAGAAGTGAATAGTGCATCTAAATTCCATGTTTCCATAGTATAGCCTCCTGTTTGTGATCAATATTAGTGTATCATATCGCTGCCTTGATTACATCAAGATGCCCTTAAAAACCCAAAAAATTAAACTGTTTTTAAAATAGATCCTATATAAAAACCGAACAGACATCACTCTATTCGGTTTTTGCATCATCTAGAAACATTTTTATCGACCTTCGTTAATTGCATCGTATAAAATCAGTATTTTATAGAACGCCAGGGTGGTTAACAGGGTTTAACAAATCAACCACTGCGGCGATTAAAGTTTGGTTTTTATCAGAATTCGATTGAACCTTTTTAACTTTTTGAGTTTTATTACGTTTTAATAACATCATATCACGCTCCATTTCTTCTTGCTTATCATGCGGGTCACATGCGGTAATTCGTGTACCGCGCAGTTTGTTCATCACCAGCTTCTCTAGATGATGCAGTGGTTTAGAAACTGTGCACCGATGAACAATTTTTTTATGTTCTATCGGTATTATAACGCATTCTAGATAACAAGTCAATTTTCTTACATCTTTTCTATGAAAAGTTTTCATTTTATTTTCTCATAAAAAAAGTCCCAACTAAGGGACTTCATCATCGACGTCTTGAACGCAAAATCGCAATCAATCGCAGCAGTTCAATATAGAGCCAAACCAACGTTACCACCAGGCCTAATGATAACAACCATTCATACCGTTTATCTGCCCCTGCATCAACCGCATTGCGAATATTATCAAAGTCAACCAATAAAAATAAAGAGGCAACAATAACCGCTATCACAGTAATCGCAAAAATAAAGTTTAAGGTTGTTTCAGGACCAAATACCCCAAAAATTGATAAGGGCCATAAAATTAAACTCGAAATTAAAATACCAAACAATCCAAGCATTAATGCTCTACGCATAAATGACCCTACGGTCACAAGACCCGTCGCATAAAGCACAAGCATTGCCACAAAAACACCGATGGTTGCTGTTAGTGCAGCCGCCACAATGCCATCGCCAAACACAATTTCATAGCTCATAGAAATAACACCAATAAAAGATCCTTGGGCTACCGCATAAAGCGAGCCGAAAAACGGTGCAGTTTTAGGCACAAACATGGCAATTAACAAACTAATAAACCCAATAATCGGTGCAGCGATTATGCCAAAAATCGCAAACGAAGGAATATCAGTTTGGTTTAACAATGTACTGCCTGAAAGGGTTGCAGAAAAAACCATTAATGCAAGCAGCCATGCTGTTTTTGAAATAACCCCTGCATAACTTGCCTGATCAGCCGTTGCAACACCTTGCGCGTCATTTGCGACGCGTCTTACAACTGGATTTCCACTACGGTACCTCAACATTTCACTCTCTCCTTAAAAGTCAAATAAATTCATCTGTCCGCTTTCAGGTAAATCCCCAAAAGCATCTAATGCGTCAAGCTTATCAAACAGTGTTGTAGATAAGCCCGTCCGCGCTTTAATATCTTCACGTGATGTAAACGCCTTTTCATTGCGCGCATTAATAATGCTTTCAGCCACCTTCATCCCGAGCCCGTCAAGGGCGATAAAGGGTAAACGCAACGCTTCGTTATTTTGTGTTATGACAAAGTCTCGCGCTTCTGAACGCATAATGTCTACAGGTTCAAAACGGAATCCGCGTTTTACCATTTCAAGTGCAACTTCCAAAACGGTATAAAGGCGTTTTTCAACATCAGATGCACGATTACCAGCATCTTTAATCTCTTGCATTCGATTTTCAATGGCATATTCGCCACCTTGCATCGAAATTAAATCAAAATCGCGTGCGCGCTTAGAAAAGTATGCTGAATAAAAATAGATGGGTCGGTACACTTTAAACCACGCAATGCGGAGCGCCATCATAACATACGCCGTCGCATGTGCCTTGGGAAACATGTATTTAATTTGCCCGGCACTCCAAATATACCATTCAGGGATATTATGCTTGCGCATAATGATTTTATAGCCTTCCCAATCATCAGGCTGTGTTGATGCTTTTCCTTTACGAATAAATTCCGATATTTCGAAAGCGATTTCACTTTTTAAACCGTTTTGAATCAAGTATACCATAATATCATCACGACAGCCGATAACATCCTTAAACGGCACTTGATCAAATTCCTTATGTTTACCGGTAACAAGCGCTTCAGCGTTATTTAGCCATACATCGGTTCCATGTGACAACCCAGATATTTTTACAATGTCCGCAAAGGTTTTAGGACGTGATGCCTTTAACATTCCTCGCACAAACGAGGTTCCCATCTCTGGCACACCGTAACTTGCAACCTCGCTTTTTATATCGGATGGTTTTAAACCGATAACATCCGTCCCACTTAAAAGTTTATACACTTCAGAATCATCAACAGGTATGTCTTCAGCGTTTTTAAAAGGGAAATTAAGGGGATCTTTTTTAACATAATCCATAAGATGGCGAATCATGGTTGGATCGTCATGACCAAGTACATCAAGTTTAAACAAATTTTCTTCAAACGCGTGATAATCAAAGTGGGTCGTCATCCATTTAGAATCCGTCGCGTCTGCCGGATACTGTACTGGCGTCACATCGTAAATTTCTTTATAGTTTGGTACCACGACAATGCCACCAGGATGTTGACCGGTTGAGCGTTTTACACCCGCAATAACTTTCGCACGTCGTTCAATCTCTGCCTTGCGTAATGTCAAATCTTTTTTCTCTAAGTACCCTTTTACGTAACCAAAAGCGGTTTTATCGGCAACAGTAGAAATCGTTCCTGCTCGAAAGGCGCGCGATTTTCCAAATAAACTACGAATGTATTCGTGCACTTCTGGTTGATAATCACCAGAGAAGTTTAAATCAATATCGGGCACTTTATCGCCTTTGAATCCTAAGAATGTTTCAAACGGAATGTCATGGCCATCACGGCGTAATGGGTAATCACACGATGGACAATTAACTTTCTTCAAATCAAAACCGCTCGACACATTTTCAAGATGTACTTGCAACCCTTTTTCTTCACCGTGTATGCCATACAGTGCTTTTTCTTCAGGCGACATTTTAAAACTAGAAAAGTAACACTTAGGGCATACATAGTGTGGTGGCAATGGATTGACTTCGGTAATATTCATCAGTGTTGCGACCAAACTTGACCCAACACTTCCACGCGAACCAACCAAATACCCTTCATCCAAAGACTTCTTAACCAATAAATGGGAAATGTAGTACACTGTAGAAAACTTATTTTCAGTGATGCTTTTCAGTTCTTTTTCAAGCCGATCTTTTACCAGCTGATGCATGCTTTCTCCATACAAAGCTTTCGCTTTGGATTCAACCATACCAAGCATCTTTTTTTCAACCGATGGGATGCCTTCACTTGCAAGAAAATCATCCGTTGGCGCAAATAATTCTTTTGGAAACAACGACACCTTTTCAATTTGATCGGCAATCATGATGGTATTGTCAATGACCACACGGTTCCTGGTAGCCTCATCAAGGAAATCAAAGCAGTCAAGCATTTCTTCAGTCGTTCTAAAGTATTGTGAAGGAATGGTTTCTACATGACTCAATGGATGCAATCCACCACCAACAACTGGGGTTCTAACATAGATGTCGCGATATTTTACCGATTGTTTCTCGACATGATAAACATCCCCAACCGCAACCACGGGTATATTCAATTTTTCACCCGTTTTAATAATGCGTTGAATGGTCGCTTCAATAAGTGGTTCCACATTGTCATAGTTTTTCTGTAAATACAATAAATCCTCTTTCGGTTGAATTTCTAAAAAATCAAACGTTTGCGCTTTTTTCTCTAACCTTTCAACGCTCTCATTCAAAGCTGTCTCAAAAAATGCACTTTGCATCGCACCACTACCAATAAGCAAGCCATCACGGTATTGATTGAGAACCTTTTTTGGTAAAACTGGATGCTTAAAGAAGTATTCCGTATTTGCCAAAGAAATAAGTTTATACAAGTTTTTCAGTCCGACCGCATTTTTTACAAGTACAATAATTGTACGTGGGATTTCATTTGCATAAAGTCGGTGCCCTTTAACAGCTGCTGGTACATCAATCAAATGCGCAAAGCTTTCAATGCCACGGCGGTGTAAATCATCAAGCATCGCTAAAAATACTTGTGCCGTTGCATCAGTGTCATGTTCAGCACGATGCACATATTTTCCATGCGCTTTACTTGTATGTTTCCAATCAACTTTAAAATACTTAGCAACCGCTTTAAGGTTGAACCGTTTTAACACATCACCATAAAGTCTACGCGCAATTTGTAATGTATCCACACTTGGTAGGGGTTCATCATACGCATCGAGTCGCTTTAATGTTTCATGCACAAACCCCATATCAAAATCGGCATTATGCGCAACGAGCACCGTGTTCTCAAAAAACGCTTTAAAGTCTATCATTACTTTGTCAATGGCATCAGCGTTTGCGACGTCGCTTTCTTGAATACCCGTAAATGCTTTTGTGAACTCCGATAGAGCTTCGGGTGGTTTTACAAAACGATTAAAACGGTCAATGACTTGATGATCTTTTATCTTAATTGCAGAAATCTCTATAATATGGGCACTATGGACACTTAACCCTGTGGTTTCAATGTCAAATACCGTATAGGTCGCTTCAGACAGTTTTCCAGTAGGACAGTGCCGCACCATTACGGTATCATCTTCATCAATATAATTAAACTCAGCCCCAAAAATCGGTTTAAGTGGCGAGTTTTTCACCGCTTTGGCAAACTCAGGAAATGCTTGTACACCAAATTTATCGGTCAAGGCAATCGCATGATGCTTAAAACGTTTTGCGGCGCCTACATAAGATTCAATATGATCAATCCCATCAAGGGTTGACATCTTTGAGTGTAAATGCAGTTCAACCCGTTTCACTTCAGCGTTATCAATGCGCTGTTCACGCGTCACAACGTCTTGCGTCCGTTCAATCGTTATCGCAGTCACGATAACTTCATCAATAAAGGGATCATAGTTCGCAGTCCCTTGTACCTTCATCATCATGTGCTTTTTGGTTTTACGCAAAAATGCGGCTTCATCTTTTTCACGCACAAATTTTTTCACATAAATAGAATCGTCATCGTCACTTAAAACAAACGTAAACAAAATTGTTTCTTGTTTAAGCTGTCGCTCTTCAATGTTTATAACAGACCCTTCAATCGTAAAATCCGCTTTATGGTGCATCGATTTATAGCGTGTCAAAGCGTCTTCGTCAATAGGAATATCGGCAATACGATGGGAAATTTTTTTAACGGTGCGTTCCCCATAATGCGTATAATGCCGTGCGGTACCGTTTTTTGTATGCTCGCGTTCAGCGTCCAATAACTCCTGTTCATCGAGTTGCTCAATTCGTTCTCCAATCGATGGCGTACGCTCGCAATAACGGATCCCAATGGTCACATCTAAACCAATGCGTTCCATTTCTTGTTCAATATGATAAATCATCTCTTCAACGTAAGCACCATCTTTTGGACAAACAATTGTTAAGGTTGAACCACGGCCATTTTCAACCGCAAAATCAGAAAGCGCCGCATAGCGTGGGCGCTTTTTTTGCATGCGTGCAAGCACATGTTTATAATACGCAACCAAATCAACTTTTTTCATGGTTTTATACTCAATTTCATAGCGAACATAGTCGCATGTCGAAGTCATGCCTGGTAATTGTTCGAGCTTATCTTCAAACCGTTTGTAAAGATCAATCGGCAACGGTTGGGCAAGTTCTATATTAAAAAACCATTCCCGCCGCTTATCATCGACTGTCAATTCGACAAGCTTTCCCGTAATGGCCTCTTTATGCGCGTCTAAATCCAAAAATTGTAATAGTTTTGCAAAGGTGTCTTCCATACTTGTCACTCCAATTTCGTCGATATAATTATAGCACATCGTGTGTGTGAAGCATAAAAAAAAGTAGAAATTATTCTACTGATTTTTATTCGAAATCGATGGTAATTTTACCAGCTTGAATTTCTTCTAGCGCAACACCAACAGGTTTTTCACATATTGGTTTAATCGTAGTGTCATCGACTTCTTTAATAATCTTTGCCCGCAATGCGGCCGCATAAGCAAGTTTATATTTTGAGTCAATTTTTTCAAGCAACCTATCAATCGACGGATAACGTAATCCTTCTTCATTTCTAGCCATCTTTGTTTACCTCCAGCATTTCATTATATTTATGAATCGAACGTTCAGTTTTTGCATGCTCAGCACGGATAATCGCAAGAATTCGATCCGCCGCATTCGTCACTTCGTCATTCACGACGATGTAATCGTATTTATGCGCTAAGGGAAACTCGCGTTCAGCTTTATCCATGCGTTTCTTTATCGTTTCAGTGGATTCAGTGCCACGTCTTAACAAGCGTCTATACAATGCTTCTTTATTCGGGGGTGAGATAAAGACGAAAACCGCATCGCTCATTTTTTCACGCACTTGCAATGCCCCTTGCACTTCAATTTCTAGCACGACTTCTTTGCCTTGTTTGAGTTGGGCTTCAACTTTGTCAAGAGGGGTTCCGTAGTAATGTCCGACAAACTGCGCCCATTCCAATAACTCATCATTTTCAATTTTCGCTTCAAAGGTTGCTTTATCGACAAAGTAATAATCAATGCCATCAACCTCACCATCGCGTGGTGGTCGTGTGGTCATCGAAATTGAATAGACAAGGTCGTGGCCTTCAAGTTCAAACAAAGCTTTACGAACGGTCCCTTTCCCAACGCCTGAAGGGCCGCTCAACACAACAAGTAAACCACGTTCATTCAGCTTCATGCCGACGCCCTCCTGGTCTATTATTTTTTATCGTGCGTATTACTCATTATAATAACACTTTTTCGTATATTTTGTAAGGTTCACATCATTTTTTTTCGAAAATCTTCGTAACGCGTATGGTATAATGACCGTGGTGATAATATGAGTTTTGATGGTATTATGGTTAGACATGTAACAAACGAGCTAAATAAGACATTAGCGCACGCACGGATTACGAAAATCTATCAGCTCGGTGATTTTGATTTTCTTTTTCAAGTCCGCAGTAAAGGCGCACACGCTATATTAATGAGCGCTAGCCCGCATTCGTGCCGGATTCACTTAACGCACAACCACTATGAAAAACCTGAACATCCGCCAATGTTTTGCATGTTTTTACGCAAGCATTTAGAAGGAAGTATTATAACAAGTATAAAACAAAAAGCGAATGACCGTGTTGTTAGCATCGCTTTAAAAACCACTGATGAACTCGGTGATTTAACCGAAAAATATTTGATTTTTGAAGCCTTGGGAAAAGACGCCAACCTGATTGTGACTGACAATACTTACCGAGTTTTAGAAGCCTTGCATCATACAGGGCCTTTTGATAAAGCCACTAGGACCATTGTCCCAAGTGCGCAGTACACATACCCTGATGATGACCGCATTAATCCCTTTGATTATGATGCCCTTAAAAACGTTTTAGACAATCAAATGGTTGAGACATCGCGAGATTATCTTAAACATATATCGGGCATCTCCCCGCTCTTTTTAAAGGAGTTTGATTATCGATTACGCCAAAGTGATGTTTCAAAAGAAACCGTATTTAAAAGAATGTTAGAAGAATCACATTATCATATTAAACATCATACGCGCACCGTTTTTTATCCGATTAGATTAACACACATCGATGCATTAGAAACACCCTATGAAAGTCCAGGCGCATTGCTTGATGCGTTCTTTTACACCCGCGATATCGCGGAAAAACGCAAGCAAAAAGCGAAAGATTTAGAACGGTTTATTAAGCGACAACTCGATCGCTTAAAAATTAAAAAAGAACGTCTTGCTAAAGCGCTACTTGAATCTGAAGATAATACACTAGATCGCTTGCGTGGTGAACTTCTACTCGCCTATCAACATACCATTGATAAAGGCGCACGCACCGTCACACTAACAGACTATACATCCAATGAGCCCATTGAAATTCCTTTAGATGCTTCAAAAACAGTCATTGAAAATAGTCGCGATTACTTTAAACGATACAAAAAATCTAAAGCTGCCGTACCACACATAAAAAAACAACAGCGTAGTACAGAACGCGATATCGCCTATTTTTCCTTACTCGCCTCACAACTTGATTGTGCTACCACATTGCAAGACGTTGAAGAAATTCGTGAAGAGTTAGAACAACAAGGCTTTATGAAACGTCGAAAGCGTCCCAATCAAAAACGCCGTAAAACACGCTATGCCATTTTTGAAGACGCAAAAGGCATCAAAATTCTTGTTGGAAAAAACAATCGGCAAAACACCATCGTTACCCATCAAGAAGCTGAGGCAAATGATGTCTGGTTTCATGTTCAAAACGCACCTGGGTCACACGTTGTCGTAAAGCATGCTTTCCCCTTATCTGAGACAACCATCCGCACAGCCGCCATGTTGGCAGCGTACTTTTCATCCATGCGCCACAGCGCAAGCGTTGCGGTTGACTACACCGAAGCCAAACGTGTGAAAAAAATCCCTGGAAAACGCGAAGGATTTGTACGCTATACCCATCAAAAAACGATTTATATCGATCCCGATGAAACGTTCATAAAAACCTTAAAGACCTAAGTATAAGCGCGTTGCTTTCATGCAACGCGCTTATATTTAATGTCGCTTCGTTTTCGCTTCAACTTCTTCTTGCATCAACGTAACAAACGCATCAAGTGATACGGTTTTTTGAGCTTTTTCTCCATAACGACGATAGGTTACTGTATTGGTATCAACTTCATTATCACCAATCACAAGTTGATAAGGAATCTTTTGGGTTTGACCTTCACGAATGCGATAGCCAAGTTTTTCTTCACGTGCATCGATACTACTTCTAAACCCTTTATCAATAAAGTACTTATGAAGGATATTTGCATACTCACCGTGCGCTTCACTATTAACCGGTATTAATTGCATTTGTATGGGGGCTAACCATAAAGGGAAGGCCCCTTTGTATTGTTCTAACAAAATACTCATTAACCGTTCCCACGTAGAAACTAACCCGCGGTGGATGACAACAGGACGATGCTTCGCACCATCTTGTCCAATGTAGGTTAAGTCAAAACGTTCTGGCAATAAGAAGTCAAGCTGGACCGTACTCATGGTGATGACGTGATCCATCGCTGTGCGTACTTGAATATCAATCTTAGGGCCATAAAAAGCCGCTTCACCTTTGACTTCGCGATAACTGATGTTTTCTTCATCAAGCAATGCTTTCATAACGCTTTCAGCATAGTCCCACTTTTCATCATCATCGTGAAATTTGCCTTTTTCTTCATCGCGGAGTGCAAGCTCTACATAGTCAATCTTAAGGCCTAAATCATCAATCGCACGAAGGATTAAATTATAAGCAGCCAATACTTCTTGTTTAATTTGGTCTTCGCGCACAAAAATATGTGAATCCGTTAACGTCATCGCACGAACACGTTCTAATCCTGTTAAAGCACCCGATGCTTCATAACGATGCATCGTAACAATCTCAGCCAAACGAATCGGCAAATCTCGATAACTTCTTAACTCACTGTTATAAATAATCATATGGTGCGGACAGCTCATCGGCCTTAAGACAAACGACTCACCATCGCGTTCCATAACCGGAAACATATGCTCTTCATAATGGTCAAAATGGCCACTGATTTGGTAAAGTTTTTTCGTCCCAAGCACAGGGGTTGATACGTGTAAGTATCCAGCCTTACGCTCTAAATCATACACATAATCTTCAAGCACTTTACGAATGGTATACCCATTTGGCAACCACATTGCTAAACCTTGCCCAGCGTCGCGGTCAAGATGAAAAATACGTAACTGCTTGCCGAGTTTGCGATGATCGCGTTCTTTTCTTTCTTCAAGCTTTGCCAAATGTGCGTCTAAATCTTCTTTAGTAAACCAGCTTGTGCCATAAATCCGCTGCAACATTTCGCGGTCTGAATCACCACGCCAATAAGCCCCGGCAATACTAAGTAATTTGAAGTGTTTAATGTGCTTTGTGTTGCCAACATGGCCACCCCGACAAAGGTCAACAAACTCACCTTGGGTATAAACACTTATAATTTCGCCATCTTCTAGTTCATCAATCAGTTCTAGCTTATAAGGATCATCATGAAATAGTCTTTTCGCTTCAGCTTCTGAATACTCATCGCGAACCATTGGTATTTGTTCTTTAATGATGCGGCGCATTTCTGCTTCAATCTTTTCTAAATCCTCTTCTTTAATGGTAGATTCAGTCGCAATATCATAATAAAATCCCTCTTTAATTGGAGGCCCTACTCCAAACTTTGCATCCGGATAAAGTCGCTTAACCGCTTGGGCCATTAAATGGGCTGTGGAATGGTTTAAGACTTCAAATGCCGTTGGTTGATCTTTGGTAATTAAATCTACCTCGGCATGTTGGTAAATGGGACGGTTGAGATCATATACTACACCATCAACGTAAGCCGCAACCGTTTTCTTTTTCAACCCACTCGCAATGCTTCCAGCGATTCCTTCAGGAGTTATGCCAGGCTCAAACGTCTTTTTAGAGCCGTCTTTCAAGGTAATATTAATCATGCTTGCCACCTCTTTTTTCGTGATAACGCTCTGCGTTAATCCGATCTTTTTCAATGATCGCATCTTCTAAATCAATGCCATAAATATTGGCGATATACGTGACGTAGTGCAACACATCATACAGTTCATACTTAATGGACTGCTTAATCGATTCTGTAGCCCCGTGTTCATGCGCTTTACGCATCTCAACACTTAGCTCACCAACTTCTTCAAATAATTTCAACACCACTTCATGGATATTGTCGGGCGCAAAATCCACTGCTTTAATATGGCGCTGTAAGTCTTTAATCGTAATCGTCTTTTTTAACATATCGTCACTCCATTCATAAAAAAAACGCCCTTAGAAAAGGACGAATAACTCCGCGGTACCACCTTCGTTCCGGCACTTGCCGGCACTCACTCATAACGCTGAGACGCGGGCACTTTTTCAAGGCCAACTCCGAGGGAGTAATCAAACACTGTCCGCGGCTTACACCATCCCGCGTCGCTGATTTGATGCATTTGATCGTGTCCTCTTCGATGTTGTTAGTTTTATAATAAAGAATGCGAGCGAAGATGTCAAACGAAATCGCTTAAAAAGCGTCGCGCCAATCATTTGACGCGACGCGTTTACTATCTATTATGTGCGTTTAGGATTCAACTTAATGAGCAACGTGAAGAAAACCGTGAACAATGTAACCACAGCAATCCATGCTAAGAAAAATTGTAGCCCTCCAAGCGGTGCAACCCCAACGAGTAATAAGATAGGAAATCCAAACAGTATTGCGGTTGATGAACCGATGACTAAGTCATTGGCAGCAGGGGTTTTAAAACTAGGATCAACCTCACGCAACAATATAATGCCTGTAGAGGCTGTTCCCGTCAACATGCCAAACATACCCATGGTTGCTGCGTTCGTATAATCTGGGTAAATACGTTTACACATCGCTTTAACATAAAATAATGTGACCGTCCCAACGATAAACGAAAGGATTATGAATGGACCCCACAAATTTCGAAGATCTTCAATGCGTATCGCCGCAATCGCTGCTATCACCATGAAATCGAATATCGACCCGGCAATGCGATCGAGCATATAATTATTAGGATATTGCCGTGTCATAATGCGTTTGGCACGCAAGAATAAAAACAACCGTTTCGCCACAAGCGCAAAAAGCATCCCGACAATAAAGTTAAATCCAACAATAAGTGGACCTACCGTTTCTATCCCAAAATTGCCTAACACACCCGTTTGCATCCACTGGTTAATCCCAAAGATAAATCCAAAGGTGAATAGATAGACAACAAGCACCAGCGCAATTTGAATGGTAAACTTATCAATCGCTTCGGCGATGGGGATTTCATCTGATGATTCGATGTCTTCCGCTTTGACTGCTGATGCGGTTTTTTTACGTGCATAATCAATCGCACCACGTTTATTTAACAGGTTAAGATAAATAACCCCGGCAATACTCGCCCACACGAACCCAAAGGATGCAATCGCAACCCCAAATGTAGTACCACCCACAAAACCATGCGTCACTTCATAAAGGTTCCCGATGTTTTGAGCTTGTCCAGGTCCTTGTCCAAATCCCATAGGAAAGAGCATGCCAGCGGCTTCAAAAAAATTAGGGAACACCGTACGAACAAGGATAAAACTTAATGATAAAGCCACAAGACCTTGAATCAAATAGGTTGATACAATTAATAGCCCACTATAAAATCCTCGCTTCGTGCCCCCTTCAACATGCACAAGCGATCGCACCTTTAAACCAAGTGCGATGAACCCAAGTGCGATGGTATGATAGGTAATCGTCCGCAAAATGAATAACGTCCGTTCATAATCGCCCGCACTCACCACATATGCAAACAACGTCTCCTTAAGGATTAACCCTATAAACCCGGCAATAACAGCCGTTGGCAATAAGCTTTTTCTTAAGAAAGGAATCTTACGCCTTAAAACATTTGCAAAAAGTAATAATGCTGAAAGTCCTGCTAAATGCACAACTGCTTCCCAAACTGGATATTGGCTAAAGTCCATCGTTTAAACCGCCTCTCTCTTTGAGTGCTTCAACACCCAAAACATATTTTATTGCGTTGCGTTTTTTATCATTAATGCAATAAAGCGTGGTTTCACTCGGACGATGATATACAATAAGTTTATGTTTTTGCTGAACAGAAATATCAAGTGTCTCAACATCCCATGAATACCCTTCACCATAATCAAAAGCAACCCTAAACAACTGATTCGATAATTGAATCGTCGCCGATCCTAGCAACGTTTTTTTATACGCACGTTCTACTTCATATACCATTTCATGTTCATCGCGAAACAACACGGTATCTTGGTCTATCGTTGCGATAACATGTTTTAAGGCAGCTTTTTGCTGTTCATACCATGAACCCGTGTCATTTGGCATCGCATCATCATTCGCGGTAATCGAACCATCGGATAAATACCGCGCTTCAAGTTTACACGTTTTACAGC
>PWME01000133.1 GCA_003559235.1 Mollicutes bacterium
GTATCGTTGGCTTCTTCTTAATGGTAATCTTCAAATCAATGCGTGGTTTTTCCTTAATTAGTGTGAGTATTATGGGCGCGGTTGGTCACGTATTTGGTCAAATCTTTGTCGGGGTTATCGTATTCGCGTTAATTGAGATAGTTTTCTATTTACCGTTTATGTTTATTATTGCTTTACCCGCAGGGGTTTTTACAGGAAAACTTACCATCAAGTTACTTGATATATTAAAACCACAAATGCAAGCATAAAAAAGTCTCGACCAACGGTTGGTTCGAGACTTTGTTAATTATTCTGATTCTGAGGGTGATGCCTCAGTTTTTTTGCGTTCGGTAAGCACAACAATTATGAAAGCCACCGTGATAACCCCGAGGATTGAAAATAAAATAATGACGACAGTAGATTGTCCAGTATCTACAGCTTGATCAAAGCGTTCACGAGGTTCTATGTAATTGCGCATGTGCGTATCTTCAAATCCTTCGCTCATATGAACATAGCCATCCTCATCAACCCAAATACCTTCTACATCATCTACGTCATCAATGAATGCTATCGCGTCTTCAAGTGGCAAAATGAATGCGATGGTTGAATAAATATCACCAAGTGCTGGGTCATTTGAAATAATGGTAACCCCACGAATATGATTGGATGGAAACAATGTATCAGGGTCAATCAAATGATGATAATTCACACCGTCAACCGTGTAATAGCGGTCATAATCTCCGCTCGTTACGAGATTTTGGCCAGAGTATATGGTCACATTGGCATACCCTTGTGTTGGACTGAAGGGATCGCGCAACGTGCCGATCCAATAATCGCGTTCGTCACTAGGATGATTGCCATAAAACTCTATATTGGATGTCCCTGCATCAATCATCCAAGCATCCAAAATATCATCAAACTCATCTCTTAGTAGTTCACCAACCATTTTTGCACCATAACCTTTGGCGATTGCGCCAAGATCTAGTTCCATGCCTTCTGGAACCATTACGGTATTTGCATCGAGGTCATAAGAGATAGTGTTGAGGTCAATATTGGTTGCGGCAGCTTCAAGCTCTTCAAGTTCAGGTACAACACAGTTTCCCTCAATCTGGCACATGTCGGTATACATCGCCCACACATCAATGACTTTACCTAAGGCAATATTGAATTTTCCACCGGTACGGGGATCATTATAGTAATTGACACTCATATCAATCATGTCCACAACGATTTCATCAACGATTGTTTCAGTGCCAGGGTTATTGTTTAAGTCTTTTACTTGCGTGAATCCATCACAGTCAATTGCAGGATCGTCATAGCGTGTTGATACACAATGAACGCGGAGTAATAATTCATCTATCGCTTCATGAACGGGTGTCAAGTCGATATCAGGACTTGCGTAGGTTCGTATATTGATTTCGCTATTAAAATAATAATACCGCTCATTGGTTTCAATAAGTGTATCATTAGCACTAACGGTGTTCGTCGCGACAATAGCCCATAAAAAAAGTAGCAGTAGTGTTATTAGTTTTATACGCATGATCCATAACTCCTTTCGCAAAAATATTATAACATACCCATGCAATGCTTTTGTGATAATTCACAAAAAAAGAGACTCTCGCGAGTCTCTTAAGTGTTTAGTGATTACTCAGCAGCTTGTGCTAAAGCATTTTCAATGGCTTCTAAGTAGCTAGAAACAGTAATGGTAACACCAGCAATGACGTCGCCTTCTTCTTCGAAGTCACCGTCTTCATCGATTGAATAATCAATGATTGCTTGGTTTTCAATGATGTCCGCAACAAGCATATCGACTTGTTTGTGCCACATGATGTCGTCTTCTACATCACAGTCACCAGGTTCATCACTGTTATGTGTAACTTCTTTTGCAGGCCACATGTTGTATCCACAACCATGATCAAGTGAACGTTTAGTGGTTGCATAACCTTCGTGTTCATTTCCGCGAGCTTCCCATGATACAGGTCCACCTTCTTCAGACTTCAAGTACACTGTGTCTACAAAAATGTCAGAGATGAATCCATTTTCATCAACATAAAGAACCGCAAAAGTATTTTGGTGTCCATCGGTATAACCAAAGTACATACCTGGTGTGTAATCACCAGTTTCTACTTCACCATTACCATTGTCGTTACCATTTTCTTCTTCGTCATCGCCACATGCATAAAGGACGAATCCGAGGGTGAAAACCAATAAAAAAGCTAACAATTTTTTCATTAATAAATCCTCCTAAGTTTTAATTTTCTTTGTACATACACATTATAATTTCTGTAATACAATTTGTCAACATAAAACATATGTGTAAGCGTGTTTATTTTAAAAAGTAGAGATTAATTTGAGCATACATTTTTTCATGAATTTACGATTGGCTATGCTATAATAAGGTAGAGATTGTGAGTGATGTAGATGAAACGGAATGATAAAATTTTGATTGTCATCATCGCTTTGTTTGCGATAGCGGCAGGCATTACGACCATACTCTTGCAAAGGCAAACGGGTGGTAGTGCCTTCGTCAGTGTGAGAAACACTGATGTGATCGAAATTGATTTATCAAATGGTAACTATACCATATTGGATGAAAGCTATGTATATAAAGCAACCGGCGATGAAGTGAATGAAGCGATTGCACGGTGTTTTATTGATGACCATGTGTATTGTGTAAACGGCGAACTTGGCGTGGTTGTCATTGCCTATGAAGCAGGACAAGTTCGCGTGATTGAAGAAACCAGTCCGCAAAATATTTGTCAAATTCAAGGGGCAACTGATTCACCGATGAAGCCATTAACGTGTTTGCCTAATCGTGTTAGCGTTTCAGTTCGAACGCCTGATGATGCCGATGACAACGACTTTTACTCGTGATTGGAGGATTTTATGGAAGCGTGGCACGCTGCATTGATTGAACTACTATTATTTTTTATTGTATTCCCGCTTACGTTTAAAGCTTTAATGAGTTTGGATATTGGTAAAATGTTTCAAAAAGGCGCCATTTGGCAAATGCAAATCACAGTTATATTTATTAGCATCGCGCTGTCTTATTTGGTAACACGTGGCGTTATGAACTTAATTGAGTTATCCACAAAGCTATTGAGCAATTAAAAAGAACCGTTTTCGGTTCTTTTTAATTTTAACGATACGTTTCGTATTCCTCAAGCAGTGTTGCTTCACAGCGCCCTGCGGTTGTTTCTTGAACACTATGCTTTAAGTTATCAAACGTTGAAGCTTCGAGTTCAATGGTAAACGTTACGGTGTCTTTATATACTTTATCGAGGATAGTAACGGTGTTTTCAAGCAACCGTTCAAGCTTCGCTGCATCGGCATACGATGCAGTTATGCTTGATTTTATGAGTGGTGTCCGCACAGTCTTCTTTGCATTTAATAAGGCGTCACCCACTGTCTTTGAATAGGCGCGTACTAACCCACCGGCACCGAGTTTAATGCCACCAAAATACCGAATAACAACCGCACAAACATTGGTGAGACCTTGTTTTTGTAAAACATTAAGCATGGGCATGCCAGCGGTTTGAGAAGGCTCACCATCATCATCAAAACGCTGTATAGATCCCATTTTATCATAAACCGCTGCTAAACAATGGTGGTTGGCATCGGGGTATTTATCTTTATATTTTTGGTGAAGGATGGCGATGTCTTCTTCTTTACGAATGGGTTCTACTACCCCAATAAAACGCGATTTTTTAATAACTATTTCAGTTGATACGGTGGTTTTAATACTTTGCATGCATCTCACCTCACCATTTATTATACAATAGGTGAAAGGAATTTTGGGTTCAACGTGGCAAAAAATGATTTGATGGTGTATAATGCAGGGTGGTGATTATATGAAAACACCATTTGAACTAGGCAAAAGTATACTCCAGCGTCTTCGGGCGGAAGGCCATGAAGCGTTTTTTGTCGGTGGCTTTGTGCGCGATCGATTGCTCGGGTTCTCTACCGATGACATCGATATTGCCACATCGGCACTAAGCGAAGACGTTGAAGCCATTTTTGAACGGGTTGTCCCAACGGGCATTCGCTATGGGACCGTCACCGTTTTAATGGAACACGCATCCTTTGAAGTAACGACCTATCGTACAGAATCTGGGTATTATGACCGCAGGCGACCAGATCAGGTTACTTTTACAAGGTCGCTTGAAGAAGATCTTAAGCGACGCGATTTTACCATCAACCAGTTGGTTATGGATGATAAAGAAAACGTTTTGGATCATTTTGGCGGGCTTGATGACTTAAAAACAAAAACTATTCGGACCATCGGCGACCCTAAAGAACGTTTTGAAGAAGATGCTTTAAGGCTTTTGCGTGCCTTTCGGTTTGTCGCAAAACTTGGGTTTACGATTGAAAACAATACATCAGAAGCCATAAAATCGCATCGCAACACCATTAATGATGTTGCGGTAGAGCGCATTCTTGATGAATTTGATAAAATATTGCATGCCCCATACCGTAAACACGCTTTTGAAGCGATTTGTGAAACGCAGTTTCATGAAACGTTTTTCGGTCTCTCAAAAGGAATTGAAATACTTGCGAAAAGTACGACGAAGTATTCACCGCTTGCTGCTTATACATTGCTATTTTATTACCAACCGAAACTTTTCGACACCTTTAAATTTTCTAAACGCACTGAAAAAACGGTTAAAACAATTTATGCAGTATCCAAACGCCTTAAAGATGATGGTGTATCAGAACGTTTGGTGTTTGATGAAGGGAAAGAACAACTATTGCATGCGGATGACTTTTTAAAGCTTATAGACTTTCCTTCACACGAAAAAGCCATTCGCGCTATCGCAGCATCCTTACCGATTCATACCATCAATGCACTAGCGTTTAATGGTGATGATTGTTTAAATACACTTCCTATTAAACGCAACGCAGATATCGGTATTATTTTAAACCAATTGGTTGAGGATGTCATCACAGGGAAAGTAAGCAATCAGTATGAAACCCTTAAAGCACGTGCCTATGAAATCAACGATTCGCTTCAAGGTGTTCGTAAAGGAGAAAAATCATGAAAATTTTTTATGCAAAAATCGATACCATCAATGAAACAAGTTATGATACCAATACGATGTCAGTCATTACGGAAAGTGCTGAACGCATTACCGTACGGATTGATGAAGCCATTAAACTTGATATCGGTGAAGTCTATTGTTTTGAAGCGGAGTTAATTACATTTAAAGACCGCGAACAATACTTAATCCATGAGTATACGCATCTATTTGATGCGCCACTAACGTTTAATGAACGGGCTGAAAAAA
>PWME01000136.1 GCA_003559235.1 Mollicutes bacterium
GCGAAATATCGGTGTAAGTTACATCCATATGTGTGTGTAGCTCTTATTTTATATTTACGTACGCGCGGTAGTATGATATAATGCAATTGATTATTAAGCCAAACTGCGTTCAATCAACACGGTTATTATAATAATAATTGATAACGTATTTCGGCTTTACTTGCTATGAAAACCGTGCTATAATGTTTCAATAACTGAACAAACCGCTCTAATTAACAAATCCTGTCACTTTATCTCATTATTTATCAGCAACGATTTACTAATAACGATATAAGCATTCATATAGCTTATCATCACTTATATTGTGCGACAAGCTATGTGAAGTTTATATAAAAAAATGATTCTTAAAAAAGAGAGGAGAAGTTATTTTGAGAAAGCTATTTTTAGTAATCGCACTGCTTGCATTCGGCGCAATCGTCGCAGCTTGTGGTGTTGACACACCAGATGAGGATCCTGAAACTAGTGTTCCTGTAATCGAAGGTGTCGAAAACACAGAGCTTCCACAAGACGCAACTGAATTTGATGCACTTGAAGGTGTAACCGCTACTGATGAAGAAGACGGTGACCTCACTGATCAAATCGAAGTTGAAGGTGAAATCGAATTTGGTGTCTTTGGAGACTACTTCCTAACATATACTGTTACAAACAGCGCCGGTGAAACTGCAACGGCTGAACGCCGCGTCAGTGTTGGTGACTGGGTGTATGCGGAAGGTACTTACAATTTCAGATTTGCACCAGTAGAATTACGTAATACATTATTCGGTGCTGCTGAACGCTTCCTCGTCGAAACGATGGCTGGTGGAGTACCAGTATTTGCGAATGCTGGATTCGTTATGTACAGTCACCGTGTCGTATTGCCTGTTGATGAGTATGTTCCTGTTATGGGCTGGGGAGCAATCTGGGGTGAAATGACCGAAGATGACTCAACTGTTGTTATGGACGATGGTCAAGAAGGTAACGCAGGTGAATATACCTATCGTAGCCGTTTAGGTCAAAACCCTGACACACTTCAACAATGGATTTACTCTGATGCGACAAGCTCAGATGTTATCACATTATTCCTTGATGCACTCTATTATTTCCGTTTCAATGAAGATTTAGACGGATTTGAAGTATCACATTCAATGGCTTCTGGCGATCCAGTTCCTATCGAAATGGAAGTACTTCCTACAGGTGCTGAAGTTGCAAAAACTTGGCAAGTTCCTGTTAAAGATGGACTTGTATGGACATATCATGAAGACGTAGATACGTCTGAATTCCCAGAAGGTCATGAAGAAATCACAGCCGAAAATTTCGTTGAAACATTCCAACTTGCAATGGATGAAGGTTGGTTCCGTGCTGTTGCTGGTGGTGGAGACTTTACATCACCGCCACAAGAAATCGTTAATGCACAAGCTTATATCGACGGTGAAGTTGACTGGGAAGATGTTGGAATTAAATATCTTGAAGAAGACAATGCGATTGAGTTCACGTTCGTTGAGAACATGGACGACTGGTCAGTACGTTACTGGCTCAGCAGCTTTGTCATGACACCAGTCAATATGCCACTTTATGAGCAAGCTGGTGAACAGTATGGTACAAGTGAAACAACTATTGCATTCAATGGTCCGTTTGTACTTGACTACTATGAACCAGATTCAATTTTACGCTATTCAACGAACCCGAACTTCCATGATCCTGATCGTTATTTCTACACAGGATATGCTTACAACATTATTGAGGATGCTGAGATTGCCTTCCAAGAGTTCCTTGATGGTAGACTTGACGCAGCAAGCGTTGACCCATCAGAATACGAGACTTACCAAGACGATCCACGTATCCGTGCCGTACCAGGTGCAACCACATTCCGTATCATGATTAACGGACTTGGAACCCCTGCAGCGCAAGCAGATTTCTTCGAAGGTGGACCAGGTGAAGACTACATACCTGAACCAATCCTCGCGAGTGATTTCTTCAAACGCGCGATGTACTTTGCGATTGACAGAGAAACGTTAGCGTATGACGTTATGATTACGTCTGAGCCTAACCAATTCCTCTTCAGCCATGCTTACCTTGTAGACCCTGCTGGTGGTATTGCATTCCGTGAAACCCAACAAGGTCAAGACGTAGGTGCAGGATTCTCGCCAGGTACTTACGGATTCAACGCAGATGCCGCCCGTGCTTACTGGCTACTCGCGCTTGATGAAACCATTCAAGCTGGACACTACAGCCCAGGTACTGCAGCGAACCCAACAATTATTGAAATCGAATTGAATGTATTCTCTGGTTCTGAAGCACAAGTACGATTTGGTGATTTCATTAAAGAATCATTTGAAAGTACATTCCAAGATGAAGAACGTCACATTTATGTTGAAGTTGATGTATTCCCACGTGACTTCCCAAGCATCTACTTTGACTACATGATGACAGGTGTCTTCGATCTCTCAATCGGTGGAATCAGTGGTTCTACACTCGATGCATCAAGCTTCTTAGATGTATTCGCAGATGACAACCGCAGTGGATTCACATTAAACTGGGGTATTGACACATCAAGTGCCAACATTATTGTTGAGTATGAAGATGTTGTTACTGAAGAAACCGTACGCGAAAAATGGTCATTCAACGCATTACAACGTGCGTTGGTCGGTACTGTTTACGTTGAACAAGGTGAAGAATCTGTAGCACCTGAAGAAGAAGAGTAAGCAGACTGAACGATTTAACTTGATTGATGATGGTTCATACCGGTGGCGCTTAGCGCTGCCGGTATCCATCATTGCTTAAATCTTATGGTAAATGCATAGTAAACAATCAGCAATGAAAAGGCATGCAAACCATCTTTGCATTATGCTGGATGGTTTGCTTGTTCTATGTATAGAAAACGGGTTAAATTGTTAAGTATTAAGCCTTAGCCCATGTATGTTAGGGAAGTATGGGGATGAGTTTGTTTAAACCCCGGCCATGTTACAACCTATGAAGCATCACTCAGTGATCGCGATGAAGTTGTGCGCATGATAATTTTATCGTGCAAATCATGCTTATTTGTTCAAGTTGGGGTTATGTAAGCGTAAGCTTTAATGTATTATATTGCGCAAGCGCCTATCCAAAAAGCACAATTAAACGTTTTTTGGTGTGTGATAAGCGCAACATACCGAAATTGACTTGACACATTTTTTATGCAGTTGTATGATAATCGTTAACATATTTATGATTAACAGGATAAAGTTATCACATTGAACACTTAAAAGATTTAGTACGCGATTCAACTTTTGATAACAGCGGGTAATGGCTTAACCGCTGTTGAGAAAATTTATTTAGAGAAAGAGGCGAGCCGCACATGCTGAAGTACACTGCAATACGTACCGTATGGATTTTTATAATCCTCTGGACAATTCTCTCGCTTAACTTCACCATTCTTCGTTTGGCGCCGGAATATCCGCCACCAACGGACGAAGAACAGCAAATTTACTATCGTCGTCAAGTGCATGATGGTTACATGACAGTACGCGTTCTTCGAGCAGACCGACCACAGGATGTTGAGGAAATTGAGTTTTTGTCTGAACCCGTCAATCGCGAATCACGCTCACATTATGAAATAGATCGTCGCGATGGGGAGATACAGTCGATTCGTATTTTCGAACCGACCCCGATTTCACAACAATATTTCAGTTGGTTAACGAATATTGTAACGGAATGGAACTGGGGATTATCAACACGAGTGCAGGTGAATGTGCCTGTTTTCGAAGTTTTGCGGAGCCGAATACCAGTTACCGTACAACTTAACTTGATTGCCTTAGCGTTTTATATACCAGTAGGTTTCACGCTTGGTATTATTGCAGCATTACGAAAAGATACAATCCTTGACAATTTAATATCTATTTCTGTTATGGTCATGATTTCTATACCAAGTTTCGTTTCAATGTTATTTCTCGTCCTAATTTTTGGGTATCAATTGGGGTGGTTTCCAACGCAGTTCCCAGCCCGTGATATTACCGGGACGATACGGTATACGGCACTTGTTTTACCAGTGCTAGGATTATCTTTCGGTGCAATTGCCGGATTAACCCGGACAACACGTGCCGAATTAACCGAAGTTTTGACATCAGAGTTCTTATTACTTGCACGTACAAAAGGACTTTCGCGTCCGCAGGCAGTTGTTCGCCATGCGATGCGTAACTCAATGGTACCTTTGGTTCCTGGTATCATCTTCTCATTCGTTGGGTTACTGAGTGGATCAGTAATCATCGAGCGTATTTACCGAATACCGGGTACGGGACGAATATTCATCCGTGCTATGGAACCAAACAACTACGATTACAATTTAATTTTAGGTATTACGGCGTTTTACACGATTGTTGGGTTGTTTGCCGTCTTGTTGGTTGACCTTTCATACGGTATCGTCGATCCTAGAATTAGAATGGGGGCTAGAAAATAATGGCTAATCAAGATAAGCGCTATCAAGATATCCCCAAAGAAAAGTTTGAGATGGTACAGCGTGATGAAAAGATATACGATAAGCGTTTCGAAACGAAACCAATCGGATATTTTAAGGATGCGATGATTCGGTTCGCGAAAAACAAAACCAATGTTATCGCAACAATCATTCTCTTTACATTGATTGCGTTTGCCGTTAGTGTTCCGATTTTAACGACGAAAAACATTGACAGTCAGGAAATCAACGTGCGCCATTTACCACCGCGTTGGCCACTTGTTGAGCGCATTGGAATTTTTGATGGTTTAACCACACGAACCGATCGCGTTGTTGACCGTTCTACCATTGGTTCTGACCGCACAGCGGCGCTTGGTTTACCAGATCATCTTGGATTACCAGCGGGTGTAAATCCTGACTATATCTTACTTGACACTTTGACGAACTATTCCGAAGCTTGTTTCGATCGTCGTGAATCCTGTTTTGGCGGTGTCAATGTGTTATCAATATCAAACACTGCTGAGCCTGAAGAGGGCGAAGATACGATGATGGCTGTCATTCGTTCACGTAGTTTTGTTTTCGATGACAGCACCATGCTTATTTTTAACCCTGACACAAATCCTGTACTAACCATCAATATTGATGATATGTACACTGATGATGATACAGAGTTACGGATATTGCTTCGAGTTGAAGATGATGATCCTGACCCAGCGCCTTATCAAGTTATTAAAACTATAACTGAAGCTGGTGAGTATGTTATCGATGATCTTTTCGATATCTTAGATCATGACGAGTTGTTTTCGAGTCGCATTAGAGTGGAACTTGAATCTAAGTCAACAGATGCTTATGCGGATCTTCGCGCCATTAATTTGACGCATGACAACTTGGTGGGTGAAACCATCTCGTTGCTTGAAGGTGAAGAACAAGTCATTGGTGGCGATGGTTATGAGTTTACTTATGATCCATTGCTTAATACATATGACCCAACAACAGCGATTCCGCCTGTTGTTACCGTTGTTGTTGATAGTATGGACGTTACAAGCAACACTGAGTTGCGTTTAATGATGAAAACAGAAGATGACGATGAATATCAATATATCCGTTCAATTATTGACTCAGGAACGCATCATATCAATCTAAATGAGTACACGAATGCTTTTGGAAGTGATGCATTTGATTATTCATTAAAGCTTATGCTTGTTGCTGATGATTCAGATGCATATGCTGATGTGAGCAGTATTACATTTAACCACCACAATATGGCGATTGAAAACGATGGTTACTTGCTTTCGCGTTTCCAACAACTCGGCCCTCATACAACATTCTTGCGTAGTGGTGCAGAACGTTTGTATTCAAGTTATCGTTTTGACCTATATGCTTCAGCATTTGGAGAATGGGAGCGGCGTGCTTTCTCTGCACAAGAGTTTTATCGCATAACAGAAGATGCTTACGCTGATGTTTGTGAACGTATGGAAGATCCTGCAAATCCTGATGGATGGCAATATTCTGAAGGCTGCCCAGTTATCCGTGTTGTTGCTGAAACACCTGAAGAAGACATCGTGCGTGTGCCATCACGTGAGAATCCAGGTGAGTTTGACGAATTTTATTACTATCATGTTATTCTTGATTACATGATTTACATGGAATATGATGAAATGCCTTATTTCATTTTTGGTACTGATGGAAGTGGCCGTGACTTATTTGGTTTAACATGGCTAGGACTTAGAACCTCACTACTCATTGGTCTAGTCGCCTCAGGTATCAACATTACCATCGGAATTATTTATGGTTCAATTTCAGGTTACTACGGTGGTAAAGTTGACATTCTCATGGAACGGTTCTCTGAGGTTGTTGGACGTATTCCATGGCTTGTAACATTGAGTATCTTTATTGCCTTGTTCGGACCGGGGGCATTCAGCCTTATTATGATCTTAATAATTTCGGGCTGGATCGGGGTTGCAAGTGTAACCCGTACCCAGTTCTATCGGTATAAAGGTCGCGAGTATGTCTTAGCATCACGCACATTAGGTGCAAAAGACTCACGTCTCATTTTCCGCCACATTTTACCAAACGGAATCGGAACGATTATTACGGCTAGTGTTTTGATGATTCCACAAGTAATCTTTACTGAGTCATCATTATCATATCTTGGCTTTGGTATTGGACACGGTCAATCGTTCAGATTATTCGGGCTCATTGAACTTTCCGGTGTTTCCATTGGTGTATTACTTTCTGATGGTCGTACGGAAATGTTGAGTCGTCCGTATTTGACCTTGTTCCCAGCGATTATCATTTCGATTTTGATGATTACCTTCAACATGTTTGGTAATGCGCTCAGGGATGCATTCAATCCGTCATTGAGGGGGTCTCAATAATGCCAGAAAATAACGTAAAACTTTCTGTACAAGATTTGTCGGTCTCCTTCCGTACGAACCAAGGTATGGTACGCGCAGTGCGCAATATCAGCTTTGATTTATACGAAGGGGAAACCTTAGCGATTGTTGGTGAGTCTGGATCTGGTAAATCCGTCTCAAGCCGTACGATTATGGGGATCTTAGCCGGAAACGGTATTATTGATGATGGAAAAATCATTTACGAAGCACAAGATTTAACCAAAATCAATGAAGAAAACTTTCACTTAATTCGCGGTGATAAAATCGGGATGATTTTCCAAGATCCACTCTCAAGCCTTAACCCGATTATGAAAATTGGTAAACAAATTACCGAAGGTATGCTCATTAATGGTAAGCGACTCAAACAAAAGAAAAAACGTCTTGTTCATAGAACTAAGATGGAAGTTTACAACTCTAAAGAGCGCTACCATGACTTAAAAGCAGCGTACAAAAAAGAAAAAGAAGCCATTAAAAATGAAGAAAGTGACAAAACCCTTGCTCAGTTAAATGAGGCATACGCTCCAAAGTTTACAGAAGCTGGAAAAGCGATAAAAACTGCGGCAAAAGAATACAAAAAACTAAAACCTCAAGCCCGCAAGACTGTTAATAAAGAATGGTCTGATAAAAAAGCTGAAGGTCGTAAAAAGATCGCTGAACTTAAGCAAAAACTTGCCAATGCTGGCGGGGGTAAAGAGGCTCTTGCGCGAGAAAAAGCTGCTATTCAAAAAGATATTGATAAACAAAAAGCTGCTTTCGATGAATTTAAGCAAAAATGGCAAGAACGCTTAAACAAAGATATCGCTGGTAAAATTAAAAAGGATCAAGCCGAAATTCGCAAATTGTATCGCAAAGAATTGCGTGAAGAAGAACAAAAAACCAACAAAAAAATTGCTGAGTTAAAAGCCAAGCAAAAAAATATTGGTGGTCGCGAAGACATTAAGAAAGAAATTGAAGCGGTGAAAGAAGAAACACGCCGTTTCAAGAAAGTTACACGTAAAGAAGCGACCGAACGCGCCATCACGGTTATGGATGAAGTTGGTATTCCTGAACCGCGTAAACGTTTAAGACAATATCCATTCCAGTTTTCTGGTGGGATGCGTCAAAGAATCGTTATCGCGATTGCGTTAACTGCCAACCCCGATCTACTAATTTGTGACGAACCGACTACGGCGCTAGACGTTACCATTCAAGCTCAAATTCTTGAGTTGATTAAAAACCTAAAAGAAGAGCGCAACTTGTCTGTTATTTTCATTACCCATGACCTTGGTGTTGTTGCAAATATGGCTGATCGTGTTGCCGTTATGTATGCTGGTCAAATTGTTGAAATTGGAACCGCCGATGAAATTTTCTACACACCGAAACATCCATACACTTGGGCGCTCCTTTCATCAATGCCCGACTTAGCTTCAACGGGTCGTCTTATGGCGATTCCTGGTACACCGCCAAACATGTTATTCCCACCGAAAGGTGACGCCTTTGCAGAACGCAGTCAATACGCGATGAAAATCGACTTCGAACAAGAACCACCGTTCTTTAAAGTTAGCGACACCCATTATGCGAAAACATGGTTGCTTCATAAGGACGCACCGAAAGTGCAAATGCCAGAAGTCATTCAAAACCGTATCGATATGATGAAGGAAGCAAACAACAGCGCAAAAGAGGTGAAGACCGATGGCTAACCAAGAGACGCCTGTGTTAAGTGTTAGGAATCTTAAACAGCATTTCAAAAGCGGATGGGGAAAGAATAAACTCGTTGTGCGTGCTGTTGATGGTGTCAGTTTTGATATTTACAAAGGTGAAGTATTTAGCCTTGTTGGTGAGTCTGGCTGTGGGAAAACAACAACTGGCCGGTCCATCATTAAACTTTATGAACCAACAGATGGTGAAGTGTACTTTTTAGGAAAGCGCATTACCGCAGGCTATGAATCGTTAAAACGCGAAGTCAAACGCGTTCGCCGTGAAGCAAAAAAAGAAATTTTACGCATTAAAGAAAAAGGCGATAACGATAAAGAAGCTATTGAACGTATTGAAAAAGCACGGGATGAGCGCATTCAAGCACTTAAGCTAGAAATAAAAGAACGTAAACTTGATTATGCTGGCAAGCGTGCAGTTTCAAACATTGATACACTAAAAGAACAACTTGACAACTTTGAAGCTGAGGCGCGTGAAGAACTTGATGCGCTGAAAGCTGAAAAAGGTGAAGACAGCGATGAAGTGGCTGTGCTTGTTAAAGAACAAAATACAAAGCGCAATCAACTTAAAAAACAAATCAAAGCGGGAAAAGTTGATCCTCAAAAAGAGGAAAAACAAATAATGAAAAGAATGCAGATGATCTTCCAAGATCCGATTGCCTCTTTGAACCCGCGGATGATTGTTAAAGAAATTATTGCTGAGGGGTTACGGATTGCTGGTGAACGTGATGATAAAGTACTTAACCGTCGTGTTAATGAAATGCTTGAAACCGTTGGACTGCTTCCAGAACATGCGTCGCGTTATCCCCATGAATTCAGTGGTGGTCAACGTCAGCGTATCGGTATTGCACGTGCATTAGCGGTAAGTCCTGAGTTCATCATTGCAGACGAACCAATCAGTGCTCTTGACGTTTCAATTCAAGCACAGGTTATGAACTTACTAAACGATTTACGTCAAGAATTTCAAATTACCATTATGTTTATTGCCCACGACCTTTCGGTTGTTAAATATTTTAGTGACCGTATTGGGGTAATGTACTATGGAAACTTGGTTGAACTTGCACCAAAAGATGAACTATTCAAAAACCCGCTACATCCGTATACGAAATCATTGCTATCGGCTGTTCCTGCGCCAGACCCACACTTTGAGCGCCAGCGCACGCGGACGGCATATGACCCGAGAATGCATGATTATTCGGAAGAACTTCCGAAGTTGCATGAAATCAAAAAAGGTCATTTCATTATGGCAAACACTGCCGAGCTTGAGGAGTACAAAAAAGAGCTGACTTGATGTGAAAAATTTTCTCTTAGCATTAACGGCCGGCGGGTTGATGGTTTTTCTTCTAACGATTACAGATGCTGTATGGGGTCATCCTTTGATCATTCAAATATCAAATGCACTGTTTGTCGTAGGTATATTCTTATTCTTTATCGGACTGATTATGTTATCAGCTGCAACAGATATATTTATTAGTTTTGGCTATACATTTAAAGTCATGTTCCGTCGGGATAAGCTTGAGCAAAAAGACTTCCACGATTACTCGCAGGCTAGACAAAAAGAACGTGGAAAATATTATGGTATTAGTATCTTCCTCGTTGGCATCATTTTTGTCGCCGTTGCACAAGGCATGTGGTTATACACTCGATAAGCATAAAGGGCTACCAAGTTTCCATTAAGGAAAACGGTAGCCCTATTTATTTTTTTTGGTTAAGTGAATCAAATAAAAAAGATGTGCTATTAAACACATCTTTTAAGTGATAAGTATTAATCAAATACAGTAATGCGTACAGTCACGCGCAAAGCATCGTCATATACAGTATCTTCTTGATAGCGTATTTCTAACTCATACCCATCAGGATGTACAGAAGTGATGTCGTATGGCTCAGTATCAACTACCGTAAATTCTGACCAATCTTGATCCATTAATGCAGCTTCCATGTAATCAACTGCCGCGATTAACGTTGCAACGGCGCCTTCACCTTCGAATGTTAAATCGATTAAATAGACAAGTTCGTACAAGTCATTGCCAACTTCATCTTCAGTCGAGGTGTAGTCGTAAATAACCGATCCACCAACACGGTCTGCGTCTAACCAAGCACGAACATCAAATCCTGGTGTGCTAACATCAGACGTTGGGAACTCATCTTCATCATCTTCGTCTTCAATCGCTTCAAAATCTTCTTGTGAAACTCTAACGGTAAAGACGATGGTCATGTCACCTTCTGTATAAATTGACACATATAAGAAGTCATCATCAATCTCGAAAACATCGCCACCTGGTTCAACATTGTTGATGCGTGTAAAGAAACCAGTTTCTTGTTCGAAATCAATTAATGTGAAGCCTTCACTTTCAAGATAATCATAAAAATCATCACGAACACGATCAATATCTCGTAAACTCATGTACTCATGAACTACCGCGTCTTCATATGTGTAGTCACCTAAATCCGTTAAGTGAGACGGAAAGTCATCACCGCATGCGATAAGGGCAAAGGCAAACAGTATCATTGAGACGCCCATTAATAACCGTTTCTTAATCATGCTATCCCTCTTTTCCAATCATGGGTTTTTTTGATAGTATAATTATATCAAAGAGTGGCTTACTTTACAATAAAAAAGAAACCTTAAAGCATCGGCATAAGCGCTTTTCAGTAGCGTTTGGATGTGCTATAATGCTTTTAGGGTGATACCATGGAATCATTTGGAAAAAACTTTCTTAAACATAGCTCGCCACAAAATATGAAACCAACGCCACATCAACGTGGTGAAACACAACCACCGCTTGAAATGCCTTATCAAGGGGATTTGATGTATTTACCATCTGTGCAGACTATGACGATGCCGCGCATCGACTTAGAAGCAGCAATGACTTACAGGATGAGTCAACGGAAATATGACTTTAAACCCATTTCACGTGAAGCGTTAGCGTATGCGCTTTATTATACTCAAGGGGTAAAAAGAACGATTGAGCATAAAGCGACATTTCGCACAGTACCATCGGCAGGGGCGCGTCACGCCTTCGAAACGTATCTATATATTAATAAAGTTGATGGCATTGATTCAGGGTTATATCGATATATCGCTTCTAAACATGCCTTAGTTTTGCTTAATGTTAATGTTGATGCAAAAACAATGAAAGAGGCTTGTTTGGGGCAACGGATGGTAGAAGATGCATCAGTCACATTCTTTTGGGTTGCTGATGTGCAACGAATGACATACCGCTATGGTGAAAGAGGGTATCGCTATCTCTTTTTGGATGCGGGCCATATTGGTCAAAACTTGTATTTAATTGCAGAACAGTTACAACTCGGAACATGCGCCATTGGCGCATTTGACGATGATGCATTAAATAACGCATTAGGCATTGATATCGATAGAATGTTTGTTGCTTACGCTGCCCCACTTGGCGTTGTTTTACAAAATAATAAATAGCGCTTAGTGCGCTCAACGGAGACCAAACAATGAAAAAGACATGGATTGCATTGCTTAGTATGATTTTCTTTACAACGTTATCAGCATGTGGTAACAACACTAAACCGATTATGACGATTGAAGTTGAAGGCTTTGGGACAATGAAAGTAGAGTTAGATCCTAACATTGCCCCTAACACCGTCAACAACATGATTCAAGCCATTGAAGAAGGGTATTATGATGGCTTGACGTTTCACCGTATTATTGAAGGGTTCATGATTCAAGGTGGACGAGGCCCTTATCATGGTTGCACCATTCGTGGTGAGTTCAGTTCAAATGGTTTTGAAAACCCATTAAAGCATGAGCGCGGGGTTATTTCTATGGCGCGAACGAATCATCCTAACAGTGCTGGAAGACAGTTTTTTATCATTCACGAAGCTTCACCACATCTTGATGGTGATTATGCGGCCTTTGGGCGTTTAATTGAAGGCTTTGATGTATTGGATGCGATTGCGGCAGTAGACACAAATACGGCTGATGATTCACCCATAGAGCCCGTTGTGATAACACGAGTTAGTGTTGAAACGCACGGGCGAACCTTTGATCCACCTGTTTGTGGATAATATAAAAAGTAAAAACTGGAAAGCCAAATCCATTGGACTTACTTTCCAGTTTTTTTTATGAACGATCTTTTAAGATTTGCTTAGTTGTTTGTGTGCCAGATTTAACGACCATTGGCATACCACCACCTGGGTTTACCGACCCACCTACAAAGTAAAGATTTTTGTATAGTTTGCTTCGTTTAGGATGCTTAAATCCCATATTCATTTTTTTGTCAGCCACAACCCCATAAATAGCCCCTTGGTTAGAGTAATACATATCACGGATTGTGTGCGGTGTCCAAAGTTCTTCTGTAACGATATGTTTTCTTAAATCTTTAAGCCCCATTCGCTCGAGTTTGTCTAAGATGTTTTCTTTAAATTGATGATAATCCGCTTCAGTAAAAGGTGATTTTTCATCAATGACGGGAATATGGGGAAGAATTTTGATGATTTCATGGCCTTTAGGGCCAAGATGCGGATTGGTTTTCATTGGTGCAACCAAATATATAGTTGGGTCATTGGTTAAGGTGCGTTCATGAAATATTTTATCGAAATGTTTTTTTGGGTTATTTGAAAAGAAGAAATTATGATGGCGTAACATTGGATAGTTTGTATTAACCCCAAGATGGAGTGCGAACCCTGAACACGCAGGTGCATAGCGTTTTTTATAGGGTGCAATGGTTTTTGGGGATTCTTTTGATAGTTTTTCATAAAAAGGTATGACTTCCATGTTTGAAACAACAACATCGGCTTCAATGGTGCCAAGTTTGTCAGTTTCAACATGTGATACCGTATTATTATCGGTTGTGACACTTAAGGCTTCAACGCCTTTATGAATGGTTACATCAAGTTCTTTAAGCAATTTTTCAAACCCTTTTGCTAGATTATACATGCCCCCTTTAACATACCAAAGCCCAAACTCCCACTGTATGTAGGGCAGTAAGTTCATCACGGCGGGTGCATCATAGGGTGAAGAGCCAACATATTTAATAAAGAAGTTTAAAATATCAATGAGATAGGGATTTGAGATATAACGCCTTACCCCGTCATCCATCGTTGAAAACATGTCAGAATCCTTTATGATTTTAAATGGGTTATAATATTTTAAGATGTCAAGTTTCCGCTCGCTTTGATTGTCGAACATCGTTTTTTTTGTAAAGTGGTGAAGCTTCTTTGTGTAATTAAGAAACCTATTAAGGTCTTCAATGTCTTTGTCATTTAAGTTGGATGGGGGCTGTTTCATGGTCTCTATGTTCGCTGTTAAATCAATGATGGTACCATCTTCAAAGATGTTGCGCCAATGTGGGTCGACATGTTCTAATGTCACATAATCAGACATGGCTTTACCATGTACTGTAAAAAGTGGCTCAAACATATGTGGCATGGTAAAAATTGAAGGCCCAAGATCAAAGGAAAACCCGTCTTTTTCAATAACATTCAGTTTGCCACCAAGGTGGGTATTTTTTTCAATGAGTGTTACGGTGAAGCGGTCTTTATACGCCGCAAGATTAATTGCGGCGGAAAGTCCACCTAATCCGCCACCAATCACAACAACATGTTCTTTATTTTGCATAAAATCTCCTTTCAACTTAATATATAAATGGTATAAAGCGATAGCGCTGCTTTTTCCACGCACGATATTTATCGCCTAAGACACGCTCCATATTGGCTTCTTCAATACGCATGCGCGTATTCAGTATAACAAATGCAATCCCCCCTGCAACAAGAAGAATTAACCAGTTGCCAAAAAAGAGTGGGACGCCAATGATCAATAAAAACAACCCTAAGTAAAGCGGATGTCTAAGATAGCGATAAGGCCCATGCGCGATGAGTTCTTGTTGCTGTGATACTTGCACATCCCGCGTAAAATAGCGACCTAGGGTAATCGTAGAAACGTAGCGTAAAATAATTCCAATGGCGTATGCAATCATCCCAATAATGCGCAAAGGAGACGCCAATCCATCTGTAACCAAGGCGATGGAAAACGCGGTTAAAACGATGGTAGATATGACGGTAAATAAGACACTGGATAGTATTAGTTTAAATGTTTTGCGTTCTTCATAGTCGGCATCTGATTGTTTTGAAGGAAAAATGATGAATTCCGCAATCCATAGCACCGTCACGATATAAAAGAAAAAGTACGCGAATTCCCAGTCAAAAAAGACAGTTAAATCCATCTTAGGCACATCTCCTTAAAAGGTGTTTATCATTATATCATGCTTTAATATATTTTTAGGGAGGAAATTATTAACAAATGCAATCTCCCTTGCAAGGAAAGTATTCCATGATATACTAAAAGTGGTTGAATGATAATGTAAACGGAGGGAATGTAGTGACAAACTTATATTTAAAAGAAGCTGTCTTTTCTTTTCGCAGGAAATACCAAGTTTATGATGGAGAAAAGAATCCGGTTTATTTATGTACGGGACGTGCGTTTGCGTTAAGACGTCCTGTCGATGTCCAAGACGTGCAAAGCGGTGAGATTAAATATGTCATCAAACGCAAAATATTTAGTTTTATGCAAACCTTTATGATTGAAGCACCAAATGGTGAAGAAGTTGCTCGTGTTAGAAAGCGCTTAGCCTTTGGTAAATCACGCTTTACGGTGTCAGGGTCACATGGCGAATATGTTTTACATGGTGATTTTTTCGCGCATAACTTTTCTATCAGCAAAGAGGATAAAGAGGTTGTGAGTGTGCGTAAAAAAGTTATTTCATGGGGTGACACGTATGAAATATCCATCGCGGATGAAGAAGACATCGCATTTATGGTGACACTCGTTGTAATGATTGATCGGGCTTTGCATAACAAACGCCGTAGAAGGCGACGTACTGGTGGCGTAGGTATTGGTGCTGGTGCGGCAAGACGTTCGAGTAGAAGCGGTGCGCGGCGTATTATTCGTAGACGATAATTGATAAAGGCGAACCAAAGTTCGCCTTTATTTTTGTTTTGGTTGATGTACAACAACTTGTGGGAAAGGGATTTCGATATTATGTTGGTCCAATATTTCTTTAACGCGTAATCGTAAATGCCGCTCTATACCCCATTGTGTCATGGGTAATACCTTTGCAACAACACGAACATTAACCCCTGAGTCTGCTAAGTTGGTAATCCCTAAAACGCGAGGGTCTTCAACGAGTTCAGGCTTTTCATCACGCACTGCAGGAAGTTCTTGACTTAATACGTCGATGGCTTTTGCGATATCTTCGCGATACGCAACCGCAACATCAATAATCGCTAAGGCTTCATTGATTGAAAAGTTTGAAACGGGATCAATCGAACCGTTGTTGAAGATGCGCACTTCGCCTTTAAAGTTTCTCACCTTCGTGGTTTTTAATCCGATATCAATAACTTCGCCCATAAAGTCATTAATTTCAACCCAATCGCCAACATCAAAATGGTGCTCAAAAACAATGAAAAAGCCACTAATTAAATCATTAATGAGTTTTTGCATACCCAAACCGATAATGATACCAAGAATTCCAAGACCAGCAAGGGCTGGTAATACATTGACACCCCATACCGATAACAATGCAATAATAAGGGCAATAGCGATAATATATTTCGCAATGCTTAAGGTAATTTTCGTAATGGTTTTTTTTCTTCGGTCATCGCCTTGTTTTGTTTCTAAACGAAACAGGGCGAAACGTACGCCTTTCATAATGATGAGCCCAATGGTTAAAACAACCAACGAACCGATTAATTTAGGAACACTTGATTCAACGAAGGCTGTTATATTGGTAAGCAATGTTTGGAAATCTTCTCGCTCAGTCAGTCCAAAAGCGGTTAAAACAAAGACAATGATACCGAGCGTAAACAACAAATCAACAATATAAACAATGACAACAGTTCGCGTTTTTATGGTTGCCTTGCGTTTTTCCATTAAATATCTTGATACAAAAAAAATGAGTGCAATGGTTATGAATGCGCCAAAGAGAATACTAACGCGTAATACGGTGGATGCATTTTCTAAAGTTGGCATGGTTATCACCTCTTTTATCGTTACGACTTTAGTTTACCATATCTAAGTGCAGGATTGAAGATATATTAAAAGAACCGCTTGACACAATGAGGTATGTTATAATGAACCTATAAATAGAAATATTAAATTCATGAATGGAGGCCGAAACATGATTGAACTTGCACATCGTTTTCCACACCCTAGCTTTAAACAATCAGAGGCACCATGCATATCGATTTATTTACCCACACACAAAAGTGCTAGCGACAGTGCACAAGACCGTATTTTGTTTAAGAATCAACTACAAACTATTGAAAAATCGTTGCGAGAAACGCTACAAAAAGACGAGGTTGCAGCGTTGCTTGAGCCGCTTTATACGCTCCAACAAGATCGCCCTTTTTGGGATAAATCATCTGCTGGGCTCGCGCTTTTTAGAGACAAAAACCATTGCTTGATGTATCGGTTGCGCAGTGACGTTGAAGCACAAACGCATATTGACGATAAATTTTACATCAAACCGCTAATTCGGTATTTTCAAACCCCTGAAAATTATCATGTCTTATTAATTTCACAGTCTTCTTTCGCGTTTTATACAGGCCACCGTGATAAGGCAATGCGTGTTGAATTTCCTGATGATGTACCAACGACAATGCGCGATATATTTGGTGAAGAGCGTTTTGAAAAACATTTAAATCATGCTGCTTATGGAAATGCTGGTGAGGCTATGGTTCATGGGCATCACGACAAGAAAGATGTTTTTGAGAAAGATTTAGAACGGTATTTTAACCATGTCGATGCGTTTGTGACAGAACAGTTTTCAAAACCCACGCGTGTGCCGCTCATTTTATGGGCATTGTCTGAACACCAACCCTTTTTCCGGAAATTGAGTAAAAATCCATTTTTACTTGAAGAAGGCGTTAAACGTTCTGTAAAAGGCGTAAATGCGGATGATATTGCGGCGAAGGCATGGGAGATTGTGGAAACGAATGTTGAGCGAAATATTGCACAATTACTCGATGCTTACCACGCCGCCAAATCGAAAAATAAGGCTTCTTCAAATATTCACGAGGTTGCAAAATACGTTGCACAAAACCGTGTTGCAACGATATTCATAGAGGCAAAACGTCAGGTGAATGGTCGCTTAGATAAGGATTCAGGTCGTATTGTGTCAACGACGTCACATGATGTCTTAGATGATCTTGCTGAAGCGGTCTTTGATACTGGCGGTAGGGTCATTGTTTTACCAGAAAAGTCAATGCCTGCAACAAGCGGTGTTGCGGCTATTTATCGATATTAACAATTGGAGGATACACCATGAGACACCTTATGTTTACGAGAATTATGATACTTTTTATGTTTGCCTTTCTTGCGTTTAGTGCCGTAGCGTGCACCCAAACCACTGAAGGAACGCAACTTGTCTTCAATCCGTATGAAAATGTTAATTGGGGTGGATTCTTACGCCGCAGTGATGCGCATGTACTCGCGCAACTTCATACCCACACAACCCATTCTGATGGTCGTGCAATGCCTCATGAAGTCGTTGATTTTTATCATCAGCGCGGTTATCAAGCGCTTGCCATTACCGATCACGATTTGGTGACATACCCATGGAATTTTTCTGATTTAAACAGTAATTGGGAAGATAGAGATCCTGAAGCTCTTGGTATGCTTGCGATTTCTGGGAATGAATTTAGTTATAATCATCATATGGCTGGGCTTTTTACTTCATATGTTGCTGCTCATAATGAACCCCTTGAAACAACGTTAGAAGCCATTGATAATGAAGAAGGGTCACTTGTTTATTTTGCACATCCTGGTCGCTATTGGAGTGTCTTTGCGGAGTATGAAGACGGTGAATTATATTCACCATCATGGTACTTAGATTTCTTTGAACGGTATGATGTTGAAACTTTACCAGGGATTGAAATATTTAGTCGCAATGACCGTCATGAGTATGACCGACAACTTTGGGACATTTTATTAACAGAAATGATGCCGGAAAGGCCGATTTTTGGTTTAGCCGTTGATGATTATCATGGGGATGACCCCAATGTCTTTTTACATTTTTCCTATACATACCATTTAATGGCTGATGCAACGAGTCTTGATGCGTTAAGAGAAACCCTTATTTCTGGGGCATTTTATGCATCGCATACCCGTCAAGAGGATGATCAAGCACCGCGCATCGATCGTATTGATGTCAATGAACGCCGTCAAACCATAACCATAAAAGCATCGGATGCAATAAGAATTGAGTGGGTCAGTGGTGTTGATGAATTTAAAAATAGCATTGTTGTTCATGTTGGTGAAACATTTGATTATAGCAATTTTGAAGGTAACTATGTACGCGCTGTTGTGATTAAGAGTGATTCAGCAACTCGACGGAGTGTTTCGATGACACAACCGTTTGGCTTTTCTCAAAACGATTAGTCTTAGCTTTCAAAATAGGCAATTTAAGCTGTTTGTGTTGATATATAGCCGTTTTTGCATGTTAACCATCAATTGAAGTTGTTATAATAAAGGACCATTTAGACTAATCCCCTTAATTTTGCTTGTTTTAAGATTTGTGTTTTTTTCAAACTTGCGATATAATGAATTGCGATACATCATCATGCTTTAGAAAGGAAATTGCGATGAAGAAGCTTGAAAATGTAACAGTTA
>PWME01000087.1 GCA_003559235.1 Mollicutes bacterium
CTGTGACTTCGCATGATAGGGTTGAATGTGCAACACCTTTGAACCCTTACGTTGGTAGAGGTGGATTAAAACTTGAACATGCCTTAGATACCTTTAACATTGATGTTTCCAATAAAACCGTCATTGACATCGGCAGTTCAACGGGTGGGTTTACGGATTGTTTATTAAAGCGTGGTGCGAAGCATGTTACGTGTGTTGATGTGGGTCGTGATCAACTTGATTCAACGCTTGCATTAGATGCGAAGACAACCGTGTATGAATCGACCAATTTTTTAAAGACGAATCATTCGATGTTTCCCACTATAGATTTTGCGGTTATCGATGTTAGTTTTACTGCTGTCATGCCGCATCTTATCCATTTATATACGTTTTATCAAGGCTTTACCGTTGTGCTCTTTAAACCGCAGTTTGAAACTGGGAAAGCAGTCCCTAAAGGGGTTATAAGAAACCCTAAACAACACATGCGCTTGCTTAAAAACTTTGTGACAAAGCTTCGTAGTGAAAATTTATTTTTACATGCGCTAACCCCGTCACCGATTGAAGGGCAGCGTGGTAATCGTGAGTTTTTATGTTTAATCGGTGATACACCATCACTGAATACAATTGATATAGAATCGATTGTAGCCATATCGATGAACTAAGGAACCGAGGAGGTTATTCATGTTAAGCTATTTGTCAGTCAAAAATCTTGCAATCATTGAAAATATTGAAGTGAGTTTTGAAGATGGCATGACAGCTTTGACCGGTGAAACAGGTGCTGGGAAAAGCCTCCTTATTGATGCAATAGGGCTTTTACTTGGGGATCGAGCATCTTCAGATGTTGTGCGCAGTGGCGCACCGTTTTGTGAAGTTGAAGGCTTGTTTACAAATTTGCGCGCTGAGGTTGTGAATGCACTTGCGGATATTGGGATTGATTGTCCTGATGAAGAGTGTTTAATTAGTCGTAAAATAAAGCCAAACGCTGCGAATTTAATTCAAATTAATCGCAAAACCGTAACATTACAAGATTTGCGTCATGTTACAACCTATTTAGCAGACATTCATACCCAACATGATACCGCGCGTCTTATTAATCCTAATACTTATGTTGAACTGTTAGATGCCTATGGCAACGCAACGAATGCTTTGACCGCCTATCAAACTGCACGCAAACACTATTTGAGTGTATTAGAAGAGACAAAGCGTTTACGCGCGAAAAAAGAAGATACGATTGCACGCATGGATATGTTGGTTTATCAACGGGATGAACTGAAAAAACACCACCTTGATATAGAAGAAGAAAATCATATTGAAGCCCGCTTGTCGACGTTGAGAAATTTCGATAAGATCTATCAAGGGGTTAAGGAAAGCCTTAGTTATCTAAAAGAAAAAGAAGCTCTCGAAGCAATCTATGATGCGGCCGCGACGTTAGAAAATGTTGGTGAATATGACGCGCAGTATGCGGCCTTATCAGAACGCATAAAAAGTGCTTACTATGAACTTGACGATGCACAGTCAAGCTTAATTGACTTAATGGAAACCTTGGACTTTAATCCAGATGAACTAGAAACCCTTGAAACGCGTAAACATGCGTTGGATACATTAAAACGTAAATATGGTAAAAGCATTTCAGAACTAATTGATTTACGCGATTCGATTGAAGAAACATTAACCTCGTTTGAAGACTATGATGCGGTGCTTAATAAACAAGAAATGGCGTTGAGTAATGCCTTTGAAAAGGCCAAAAAAACTGCCCTTACTTTGACCGAAGTGCGACAGCGTGATGCAGCGCATTTAGCAAGTACGCTTCAAGCTTTGCTTGCCGACTTAGAACTAAAAGATGCATCATTTGATGTGCTCTTTGATAGTAAAGAACCAACCTCTTTGGATGATGCATCTGTCTTCAAAAAAACCGGCATTGAATCAGTCGATTTTTTGCTTAGTGTAAACAAAGGTGAAGCGATGAAGCCTTTAAGCCATGTGGCGAGTGGCGGGGAGTTAAGCCGTATTATGCTCGCATTAAAAGCGTTACTTGCAAAACACATGGGCTTATCATTAATGATATTTGATGAGATTGATACAGGGGTAAGCGGCTTTGTGGCAGGACAAGTGGCTGCTAAAATTGCGTCAATTGCAAAGACGACGCAAGTCATCACAATTACCCATTTACCACAAGTTGCTGCGGTTGCGAATCACCATTACAATATTGTTAAAGACAGTGATGCATTGCGTACCCGTGCAAAAATTCATGTTTTAGATGATCATGCTCGCATTGAAGCATTGGCTGCGATGATTTCTTCAGACCGCATAACGGCATCCGCACGTGCACGGGCGAAAGAGTTATTAAAACCATAAAAAAAAGCACACATGTGCTTTTTCTCATTGCTGGAAAAGTTGAAACATTAGGAAGAATGTACCGGCTATTGTACCGAGTATAAACCCAAATACGAGCACGATAATGACAATCCGTCCCCATTTCTTTTTCAATGGATTGATGTATACGGGTTCGGCTTCTTCCACTGGCTTTTTTTTACGTTTCCTGCTTTCCGGCATACTATTCACCTCGCAACGAAATTCTAGTCCCCTAGTGCTTTACCCATTATATCGCAAAACGTTGTAAAAGGAAAGATTTCCCATGAAAAAATACCAAATCATCTTTCATGTCGATTTGAATGCATTTTATGCGAGTTGTGAAGCATCTCGTAACCCAGCATTAAAAAACCACCCCGTTGGCATTGCACCGCGTAGTGACCGAGGCATTTTAACAACGGCTAATTATGCGGCAAGACGTTATGGTGTAAACAGTGCGATGAATGTCATCGAAGCGAAAAGACGATGTCCACATATTAAAATTGTGCCACCTGACTTTGCGCTTTATGAAACAATGTCTTCACAGTTTTTTGAAAGGTTACGATTGTTCACTGATCAACTTGAACCCGCAAGCATTGATGAAGGGTATATGGATATGACTGAGGATGCGAACACAATGCATCCAATAAAACGTGCTGAGATGATTCAAAAAGACATAATGGATAATCTTTCGTTGCCACTTTCCATTGGGATAGGTCCGAATAAATTTTTAGCAAAGATGGCATCGGACATGAAAAAACCACTTGGCATTACTGTGCTAAGGAAACGCAATGTCAAATCAAAAATGTGGCCTTTACCCATCGAACAAATGCATGGCATTGGGAGGAAGACCGTTCCAAATTTAAAATTATTAGGTATTCATACCATCGGTGACTTAGCAACGTATAAAAATATTACAAAACTGTCAAGGTTTTTAGGAAATCAAACAGAAAGCTTTATAAGGCGTGCGTATGGTGATGATGATAGTGTAGTGGATCCCTCGCGCGCTGAAACTGTACAGTCGATTGGGAACTCTAAAACCTATGAAGGGTACTTGCATACGTATGATGCGATGCTTGAAGCTTTGGAAGGATTAACAAAGACGGTCGTAAGAAGACTTCATGATGGTGAGCTCGCGTGTAAAACCATTACCGTTCAGGTACGGTTCTCTGATTTTACCAATCACTCTAAACAATTGTCACGATCGCACCATACTGAGCGTCATGTTGATATTATTGAAGCGGTTGAGCACTTGTTTGATGCATTGTATGATGAAAAACCTGTTTCCTTGCTTGGGGTGAGTGTTGGCCACTTAGAAAAAGCGACACGTCTGTTTCGGCAGCTCAATATTTTTGAACCCGAAACTCCAACCAAAACCTCTAATGTTGATACGCTTTTAGAGCGTATTAATGCGCAATACGATAAACCGTTGTTAAAAAAGGGGTTCAAAAGCTCAAGTTGATTGTCGTTTAACACACTGTGTGATAAAATAAAGCAAAGAGTTTGGGTCAAAAATTGGGAGTGATTATAAATGAAAAGATTATTGTTAATTATGGGTATTATGCTGGCTGTGTTTACCATTGCAGCGTGTGATGGTGAAGAAGAAGACGTAAGCATCGATCCAACATTTGAACGTTTGGTTGTTGCAGAGCGTGAACCAGATGAGTCACCATATGTACGCGAAAAACAAGAAAGTGTTCTTGTTGAAATACATCTTGACAATCCTTCGAATTTACCGGTTAATACGGTAACGATTAATGATCGTGTGTATCGTGTTAACAGTTTTCTTGAGGGAACGACCCCACAAATGGTCATGCTCGAAATCAATGTCCGAAGTCTTACGGGGTTAACAGAGTATGAAGTGCAGCGGATTGAATATACGGATGGGGTGCAAGTTAGAACTTTAAATGTTGGTGAAAATAATACATTTTCGGTTTTTGTTTTACGCAGTTTACCAAATGCGAATATTTCGAATGCTCGTGTCGACACTGAAGCTGTGATGGTTGATGTGGCGTTAAACGATCCAGATGGTGTCGTTATTGATGATACGGCGCGTGCCACCCTCTATAATGTTGAGGATACACTGTTAGAAAATCCCCTTGAAACAAAATCGCTTGATATTGGGTTTAATGCGCTAACATTTGATGGATTACTTAGTGCGACATCTTATAAGGTCATTGTAGAAGTTGATTATGACCGTGAAGATGGCGAAGGCGTTCAAACGGATTATGAGCTCACCCGCCGTACACCATTGATGACCTTAGCAAAAACCCCACCAACTGGTGTTTTTGCGGACGTAAACGCTGAAGAAACAGCTATCACTTTTGATCTTGATTTTAATGACCCTGATACTGTGCTCGGTGATGGCAATGTAATGGTTGAAGTTACGCGTGATGGCGACGAAATTACCACAGTGCCAATTGATGATTTTGATCATTTAACGCATGTGGTTGATGGTTTGTTCAACAATACGACCTATACATTAAAACTGCTTGCAACGTTTAATTTAAATGACGGTGCCGGTGATCATAGTGACGTTGTTTTAGCAGAAACTTCGATCACAACACTTGAACTGCCAGTGCCAACGCTTGATGCGAGTTTAACCACATTTAGCCGGGATAATGTAATTTTTTCTATTGATACCGCGTCATTAGAAGCGATTGATGGGCTTGAAGCTGGTTCTTTAGAAGCAACATTATATCGAGTGGATGAAAATGAAGAAAAGCATGTGATCGCGTTTGCGCCACTTTTTGATGGCGCCTTCCGTTTTGAAGTTGAACGGCTGCTTGCCGATATGGATGTTTATGTTGAAATGACTGCTAAAATTGATTTGGGAGATGGTCAAGGTGCATTACGCCGCGTGGTTTTTGATGACACCTTTGGAACAA
>PWME01000094.1 GCA_003559235.1 Mollicutes bacterium
AATATACGTGTCATGCGGTTGCAAGGTTACTTCATCCCATGCGTTAATAGGATTTGGGTCATTGCGTGAGGTTAATTCAATGGCTCCAACAATTGCAACAATGGCCACAAAAACTGTGAAAATACTAATTAAGGCGATTTTACGAGCCAATAAACGTTTTTCTTTTGGGGTTTGACGTTTCATGATTTCTCCTCTATGGTGTGGCTTTAGTCATTCGCAGGGGGCTCATAGCGCCCAAGAAAGTTTATAATATTTGATTCAAATGCGACAGGAGAACCAACAACTTCGCCATTTTCCACCGTTAAGATGCTTGGTGTAATGGGACGATCAACACGAGTTGAATCAAAGCTCCATGCTGGGGGTGCTGTTCGGCTGAATGCGCGTTCATCAAGTCTGGCAAAATAAATTGCGACATTTTGCTCATTGCCTTGTGCATATTCAGCAATCACTGGTTCTAGGCGTTCGCATGCTTCGCAGTTATCATGATAGAGATACACTAAATATGCCTCTTCTGGTTGCGTTAATATGGCATCCCATGTTTTAACGTGTAACGCAGGATCAAGTAGTGCATCATCAGCATTATCATTGTTTTGCTGAGGTGTGTAAAAAAGCACCACCGCTAATAAAACCCCAAGGAGCGCTGCGCTGGCAATGATTCCCATAAACAAGGCCTTCATACGCCGAGACATTGGACGCTTTTTTTGAGGTACATGGTGTGCATAAGGACGCTTTTTTGTTGGTCGTTTTTTTGACATACTATACTCGCTCCACTATGGTAAAGATTATTCTAATAAGCTACGTAATGCGTCGACAACTTGTGCACCAACAACTCTGTCAACAATAATTCCATCTTCAACAATTAACAACGCAGGTACGCCGCTTATTTCCGTTGGTATATTTCCATCAACCCGAGGCACATTGGCATAGAGAGTCGTGTTAGGATAATCGCGATTGAGCACCAACATTTCTTGTTTAATGTCTTGGCAAATCGGACACGTTTCCGTGTAAGCATACACATACGTCGTGCCATCCATGGTATCGATTTCACTCCAAGCACTAATGTGTTCAGCATCGCTATAACTTAAACTATCATCAAATATAATCGCGACTGCAATCAATGTGATGAATAAAACACCAATTGCAATGACGGTTATTTTTAAGGGGTCTAATCCTTTATTGCTTTTTTTCGAAATTTTGCTTGTGTTTTTTGCCATAAGGCATCACTCCAATCGCACTTATTGTACCGAATTCACGCGCGATTGACAAGCACTTAGCGTGCGTTTTACATTATTCGAGCGTATCTCGCAAATAATCTAGTAAGTCTGTGCCAATGATGGTTTTGTCATAGTCACCGTTCTCATCGTATATAAGCAATGCGGGAACACCTCGAATACTTGTGGGTACTTCACCACCAACCGTGGCTATATCCACGAATAAAATAGTGTGATTATCCTTCGCGTCAACCGCTAAGGCAATCATGTCATTACGAATTCTTGTGCATGCAGGGCATGTACGGGAGTAGACATAAACATACGTCTCATTGGTAAATGCGTTTGTCTCATCAAAATGATTAATATGTTCTACTTCATCATAATGACGCGTGGTTGGCATCATGTAATTGCCTTCACGTAAATCTATAACCCATGATTCAATGGCCTCTAATCCATCAATGACATCATAAACGACATATTCATGAAACACGATTACCATAGGGAGTTGATACGGTTGAAATGCACTGGGCGCGTTTTCCAAATCTGCATATTCTTTTATCAATGCAACCGATACATCATCATCTGAAAACGTATTAAAAACATTCAAAAATGTTTCACGCTTCTCGTCGTTTAAGGCATCCGCATCATAAATAATCAAAACCGCATCAGAATGTTCAAACACACGATTTAAATCATCCCAATGCTCTGCATGAAGCAAGTTGTCAACGCTTGTATCATCCCCAAACAAACTGCATCCAACTAAAGCCGTTGTCATAATGCTAGATAACACCATCATAGATATCATGGTAAATCGCATGGTTATCACCTTTTGAGAAACAAAATATGACGCATTTATCCATTGATTATGAACGTAACATCAAAGCCTTTAACTGCGTTGACCAAACGTTTTCTCATCATCGGTGTTTCGGTCCCGATAAGCATTACATAAACATGCTTATAGGTTGTAATAATGCCGTTTTATAAAAAAGCCGGAAACGGCTTTATTATTATATTTTGAAAATTTAATAAGTAAAAACCGATCTTATTTTATCCCTTTTTGAGAATGCATACAACCGCCATCGCAATAGCTTTTGTATGGGTAATAGAAATATCAAATTCATAGTCATCATAATGTGGAATCTTTAAATACGGCGCACCATCTTCATCATTTAACACGCTAATATCCTTGAAATTAAGCCCTTTTACCACTTTTTTGACCGCTTTAACAAACGCTTCTTTCACCGCGAATCTTCCCGCTGCATATTCAAGCTTTCTTTGTGGGTGACTAAGGGCATTATAACATGCTTGTTCTTCTTCAGAAAGGATGCGTGTGATAAACGTGTGTGTCATGCGCGTTTGGAAAGATTCTAAGTCAACCGAATCAATCCCGATACCAAACTTATTAATCATAATCCAACACCTCCTCAACCATAGACGCTATATTGCGAAACCGGTGGTTTAAACCAGATTTCGATATGTTTTTGTGTAAATGTTTTTCGCTTAGTTCACTCAGTTCTGTTAATGATGCTTCTGGATAGGCTTTACGTAAAATAATCGCTTCTTTTACAGTTTCTGGTAATTTATTGGTATCCACTAAATTTTCTAATACCGCAATATGTTTTAACTGACGATTCGCAGCCTCTAACGTTTTGTTTTGGTTGGCGATTTCCATATTCATCACCCGCGTGATTGAGTTGACGAAATCCCGCTTGATGCGTTCATCTTCATACATAAAAAGGGCATTGGTCGCGTCAATAATGCGTAAAAAGTCGGCAATCTTTTCTGATTCTTTAATATAAACCATGTGGCTACGTTTTTTCGCCAACACTTTCGCATTTAAGTCAAAGCCATTGAGTAAATGTTTCACTGCATAAGCAAATGATTCGTTCGGCACAGTCATTTCACAGTGGTAACTTGAACTGTCTGGATGATTAATCGACCCACTCGCTAAAAAGACACCGCGTAAATACGCCCGGTGATCACATGACTGCCTTAATAATGTGTCATCAATCGATGCCGCAAACCCCCTACTTTCATCCATAAGCGATAACTCATTAATCATTGTGTGTGCCTTATGTTTGATGGTCACAATGTATTGGTTTTTCTTTGTTAACTTCACTTGTTTTTTAGAAACAACTTCTACATCAGTTTGATAAAGAAGTTTTACTGAGCGAATGACTTTTCGCGCCAAAGGCAAGGACGTTGTCATAAAGCTTAACGTAACACCCTCAGAAGTAATATTAACTTGACCATTCACCGCAAAAAGAGCGCTTAACTCAGCGACACGACAACAGGTTTTAAGCGGTAGCGTCATCAGCTCTAATTTTACATCTGATGTAAAAGACATTACGCATCACTCCGTTTTCTGCGTGTCCCAATGCCGAGTAAGAGCCCTAAAGCTATGCCTAGTAAACTGGCGAAAAAGACACGATAGGTTTCAGGAAGCAAAAAGGTAATTGTATGCGCAGGGATCCAAAAAAGCGGGATCGTTTTAAATACGACAAACTCCACAAACCCTCGGAAATCAACATTAGAAAGCGTGTTTTTCAAGCGATGCGACTTATGGGTTACTTTATGATCGATATAATGATCAGTAATGCGGTGAAACAACATCATCGTTGGCGCAAAAATAAGATTCATAAACACGCTGGTAAAAAAGGCTTGAAAGAATGTGACATCTTTAAACGGTAACAGCCCCGAAGCTTGAAGGCTACGAACCCCCTGTGAAAAAATGGGGAACACAAACACAATGACAATACCAATCAAACCCCAAATGATTGCCTTATAGAGTAACCCTTTAACACGATAATGCCCATCGCGCAACCGTGAACTAATTAAATCCCCGATGCTTGCGAGGACAAAAAACTTACTGAAGCCACCAAATATTTTAAACCGCTCACTCCATGCGAAAAACGCTTGGCCTGTAAAGGGCAAAACCAACAAGAAAACAATCACAGTAATCACTATGATAAAACCAACATCATCACGCTTCATAAATACACCTCAAAAAACGCTTCACTGTAGGTAAAATATACATAAAAAACAAAGAGTACAAGTAATAATACCCCTTGCCAAAGTGGGATGCGATCTGCCCATTTTGCAATATCAGGATGTACAACCATTGCCGTGAACGCAGCCAAAAACCCAAAAAGGGTTGTTGGAATAATACAAGAATAGGGATGATGACACCAAAGGTCAAAGGTTAAGCGATAGTCCCAAAGCATGAAACCATAAAGTCTTTCATACATGGTACCAGAAAACATTTCACTTGCCCATGTAAAGAGTCCAGCGCCGATACATAAAAAAAGAACTTTAAGCGCGGGGGTTAACGCAGTTTTGCGTAACAGTGTCCATAGCGCTACACTTAAAACAACACCAATCCCATACATGGGTTGAAACGGGCCATATAGCACGCTGTTATCGAGCCATGTACCAAACGCAATAACATTAATAATTCGTTCAAGTACATAACCCAAAAAACTATACACCATTAAGTAAATAAACCATCTCACAGTATCACCCCATATAATTATAACGCATTGCGCCCTTAACACCAACAAAAAAGGTGCGGCTCAAAAGCGCACCTTTTTTGTTAACCTCGTTGTTTACACGATTCAATATATTTTGCGGCGTTTTGCGCCGCAATCGCACCATCTGCGGCTGCCGTAACGATTTGTCTTAATTCTTTAGGAATAACATACCCAATACCATAAATGCCTGGTATGGATGTTTCCATCCGTTCATTCACTTTAATATAACCGTATTGATCGGTAATGCCAAGCGGTTTAGCAAAGTCGGTTTTCGGAATTTGACCGATGAAAATAAACGCCCCTGGTAAATCTAGTGTCTTTTCCTCTTTTGTCTTTAAATCGCGAACGGTAATGTTTTCTAAGTTTTGATCACCGTTGAACGACACCACTTCATGCGCCAACAAGTAATCAATTTTCCCGGTCGCATCGGCTTGTGCGATCGCTTTTGCGTCCGCTTGTAAGCTGTCTAAAATATTGAGGACGGTAACCTTAATATCCATGGTCGTTAAGTAGATGGCTTCTTCAATCGCGCTATTGCCACCACCAACGACCAATACATGTTTGCCTTTAAAAAATGCACCATCACAAATCGCACACCAGCTGACACCTTTGCTGGCGAATTTGTTTTCTCCAGGAACACCAAGGAGGCTTGGATCGGTACCACTACCGATAATCACAACGCGGGCTTCGTGTTGATTCCCGTTGGCGAGTTCAACCACCTTTTTATCCTTGGCATCACGAATGGCCGTGACTTCACCGCCAACGTATTTGACACCAAGTTCTTGCGTGTGGGTAAACATTTTTTCACTAATTTCATACCCTTTAACTTTTCCTAAACCCGTGTAGTTTTCAACTTCCCACGTGGATACCATTTTTCCACCGGGTGCGGATTTTTCTATCATAATCGTGTCTAAATTGGCGCGTTGAGCATAAACTGCGGCCGTCATACCGCCAGGCCCTGCACCGATAATAATGACGTCGTGCATATTAAATCACCTCTCGTTGATACCTTATTTTACCGTGTTTTGATGTAAAACTGTAGCGTAACGCTCTTGTGGAATAATCTTTCTATTTATAATAATTAAAATAATTCCTGCTAATATCATGAGAATCGAAATGGCTTGTGCGGTCCGGATGCCTGTCCCCCATAAATACAGCGAATCGGTCCTGAGCGATTCGATAAAGAAACGACCGATTGAATACCATATTAAGTAAAAAGCCATCATATCACCACGACGTACAAACTTTGTTCGTCTTAAAACGAGAACGATAATGAGACCCGTAATATTCCAAACCGATTCATACAAGAAAGCTGGATGATAATAATGCCAACCTTGTCCACCCGTAGACGGGTTCAAGAACATGTTGTTGACAATAAAGTTTGGCAAGCGCAATGTATCGCTTAAAAAGCTTCGTTGTGCGTCCCAGTCAAGCACCGCAGAGCCATTTTCAACGCCGCCGATAACACCACCAACAGCTTCTTGATTAAAGAAATTGCCCCACCGGCCAAGTGACTGTGCGATTAAGAACCCTGGCGCAACGATGTCTAGGCCACTGAAGAGATTAATCTTACGGGCGCGTGTATAAATGATGGTCGAGACGACAGCCGTAATAAACCCACCGTGAATGGCAAGCCCTGTTAACCCTGTAAAGCCGCCCCCTTCTTGAAACCCTAATATACTCGGTAAATAATCTTTGAATTGATCCCATTCGAAAATGACATACCATAGCCTTGTCCCAAGCAGTGATAAAGGCAAAATGATTAAAAGCCCATCCAATATATGGTCAACAGGAATGCCAAGTTTCTTCCCTTCTGGAACTCCAATCCAAACCGCAAGTAAAACGCCCGTCATGATGAGAAGTCCATACAGTGGTAAACTGAGCGGTCCAATATCTAATGTATTGGGCAATGGCTCAATCGAGTCATGATCAAAACCATTGGTTAATAGTGTTGAAAAAACATGTTGAAGCAACATAGTCTCACCTAGTTTCCTTTATTTTTCTTTGCTTTTTTCGCGTTGCTTTCGATGGCTTTATTAAGTGATTCAGAAAAATCTTTTGCCATGTCTGTGCCGAATAATTTTAATCGTAAATTCATCGCGGCCACCTCTACAAGCATTGAGGCACTACGCGCGGCAGTAATTGGTATTTTCGCATGGGGTACCCATGTATTGATTAATTTTTCTTTACGGTTTTCAATGCCTAAGCGGTCCTCGTCAATTTGCTTATCAAAATCAACCAAATCAACCACAAGCATCACCGTTTGATCTTCTTTAAACGCTTGTGCACCAAACAGTTTAACAACATCGACAACGCCTATCCCACGAATTTCTAAGTAATGTTTTAGCACATCAGGCGCTTCACCAATCAAAGTACCCGCTTCACGTTCATACAAATCCACTCGGTCATCGGCTACCAATTGATGCCCGTTTCTAACAAGTTCAAGTGCGACCTCACTTTTACCAATGCCTGATTCTCCGCGGATCAACACACCGATGCCGTTGATGTTTAGGAGTGTGGCATGAAAACTTTGACGTTGCGCCAACTTAGCGGTTAAATACGGCCATAATTCACTCGCAAGGGCGCTCGTCCTTTCATTACTTTTTAAAACGCATATGCCATGTTCATTCCCAGCATTCTTTATCACATCAGACACTTCCGCATTTTTAGAAAATAAAAACGCTGGGGGTTGTTTACGGAAAAGCTTATCCACACGACTAACTTGTTGATTTTCTGTTAAGCGCTTGAAAAAAGTCGCTTCTTTAGAACCAAACAACTGCAAGCGATTATGCTCATAAAAATCGAACATGCCTGCAAGTTCTATCCCTGGTCTTGAGAGTTGGGGCTCAGTAATGATTTTTACTAACCCCTCTTCACCTGCAACCACGTCTAAAGAAAAATCTTTTACCAACTGTTTCACCGTAAAATCCATCATTATTGCCCCCTAGCGCGCCATATAAAGAACTGCCTTATGAGTTGCATCGCAATGGCACGAAATACGATGAACATCCCCACAAAGACAATGAGTAATGTCTCATTCATAAATCGAACGGAATGTGGAAAAACATAAACATCAATTAAGTAAAAAAGCGTTAAATACCCGAAATAGAAAATAAAGCCCATCGTCCTTAATAAAATTTTAACATGTTTAAAGACCATATAGTAACGGAAAAGCATTTCTAAGGCTGTATAGACAAGGACGAAAAGCAACACGGCACTAAGCGTATCAAAACTTCCAAATCTAAACAACTCTGCAACGCTATAAATAAGCGTTAAATTGAGCATGTAAAAGGCCAAGAAATTAAGCGGTAAAAACGGATGCATAAACCCACCTAAATCAAAGGCGATGTAAATGCCTTTTCGCCTTTTTGTGCGCTTTTGTTTTTCAGCAGCATCCAGCGCTTTCAATAATTCTTCAAGTTGTGCTTTGTCTTTTTCGAGTTGTTCACGGTTTTGTTCATCATGCTCTTCGTTGGTTTCTTCATCATCAGGGGTTTTCTCATCTTCTTCATGCATAGGGCATTATCCTTTCAACACGTCTTTTAAGTAACGTCCTGTATGACTTGCTTTAACGGTTGCGACTGCTTCAGGGGTACCTTCCGCAATGATGGTGCCCCCATTGTCGCCCACTTCTGGACCAAGATCAATAACGTGATCGGCAAACTTGATGACATCAAGATTGTGTTCAATGACCACAACACTAGCGCCATGTGAGACAATATTATCTAACACCGCAAGCAAGCGGCTAACATCATCACTATGCAACCCTGTGGTTGGTTCATCAAGAATATAAAGTGCATCTTCGGTAATGCGTTTATGAAGTTCTTTGGCGAGTTTAACACGCTGTGCTTCTCCGCCTGAGAGCGATGGCGCAGGTTGACCAATTTTTAAATAGCCAAGACCCACATCAACGAGGGTGTCAAGTTTGCGTTTTGCTTTAGGAATGTTTTCAAAAAAGACGACCGCTTCATCAATGGTCATTGCCAATACATCGGCAATGGTCTTCCCTTTATAGCGAACTTGTAAGGTTTCTTGATTATAGCGTTTTCCGTGACACGCTTCGCAAGGGACATAGACATCGGGTAAAAAGTGCATCTCTATTTTAATAACCCCATCACCTTTACACGTTTCACATCGACCGCCTTTGACGTTAAAACTAAAGCGCCCTTTTTGGTAACCACGCATCTTCGCTTCATTGGTCAAGGCAAAGAGGTCTCGGATGTCATCGAATACACCGGTGTAAGTTGCCGGGTTTGAACGTGGCGTTCTTCCGATTGGACTTTGATCGATGTTGATGAGTTTATCGACTTTATCAGCGTGTTCTATGCTTGCAAACGCAGTTTTCGCGTAACGTTTGCGTTGCAGTTGATTGTATAAGCCTTTGTACAAACATTCATTTACTAAAGAGCTTTTTCCACTTCCGCTCACACCCGTCACAACGGTAAAGACTCCGCGGGGAAATGCAACATCAATGTGTTTTAGATTATTGGCATGCGCATCTTTTACAATCAACGCGCCGTTTTTAGGTGAACGTCTTTCTTTTGGAATCGCGATGGTTTTACGTTTTGATAAATACTGACCCGTTAAAGAATTAGGATGTTTTAAAATGTCATCATACGACCCTTGAAATACAACCTCACCACCATGTTCTCCAGCTCCTGGTCCAATGTCGACGATAACATCGCACATCGCCATGGTTTCTTCATCGTGTTCAACCACAATCAACGTATTGCCTAAATCGCGCATCGCTTGTAAGGTTTTGATTAAACGACGGTTATCGCGTTGGTGTAAGCCAATCGACGGTTCATCTAAAACGTATAAAACGCCAGTTAATCGAGAGCCGATTTGTGTGGCGAGCCGAATGCGTTGCGATTCACCACCCGAAAGGGTTGCAGCTTGTCTGGACAAGGTTAAATAATCTAGCCCAACATTTTTTAAAAACGATAACCGTTCGGTAATCTCTTTTAAAATCATTTCCGCGATATTTCGGTCAGTTTCAGACAACTTTAACTGCTCAATAAAAGCAATGGTTTCTCGTACACTCATATCCGTCATGGCAATAATATCAATAGTGCCGACTTTAACACTTAAGGCTTGATTGTTTAACTTTTTCCCTTCACATTTCGGACACGTTTTTTCTGTCATCAAACTTTCAATCCATTCACGCATGAAGCGTGAGGTTGTCTCAATATAGCGTCTTTCAAGATTATTGATGATGCCTTCATAATAATCAGTTTTATTATGACGCACTTTAGACGTTGCCCCTTGAAAACGAAAATGAATGGGTTCATCCGAACCGAAGAATAAAATATCACGGTCTGTTTCAGCAATATTGCCAAATGGCTGTGTCAAATCAATGCCATAATGGTCTGCGGTTGCAACGAGTTGTTTAAAATGGTATGTCGATGTATTAGACCATCCTTTAATCGCGCCTTCATAAACGGTTAAATTAGGATTGACGACGAGTAGTTCAGGATCAACTTTTTTCGTAAACCCTAACCCGTTACAGCGGTCACACGCACCAAAAGGCGCATTAAAAGAAAACAATCTTGGTTCAAGTGCGCCAATGCTAAAATCACAATGCGGGCAGGCAAAATGTTCACTAAAGGTAAGACGCTCCTTACCAATTAACACAACGACTTTTCCAGCACCAAGTTTTGCGGATGTTTCTAATGAATCATAAAGGCGTGAACGCACAGCTTCGCGTATTTTGACGCGATCAACAACCACTTCAATGGTATGCTTTTTGTTTTTGTCAAGCGTAGGGGCATCATCAAGGTCAACCAGTTGATTATTGATGCGTGCCCGAACGTAACCTTCTTTTTGTAAGGATTCAATGGTCTGTCTATGCGTGCCTTTTTTGCCATTAACAATAGGGGCTAACACTTCAACCCGCGAGCCTTCGGGCGTCTCTAATACGCGTTCTGTCATTTCTTCAATACTTTGTGAAGCAATTTCAACGCCATGTGTTGGGCAGATGGGTTTCCCGATACGCGCATAAAGTAACCGTAAATAATCATAGATTTCTGTTACGGTCCCAACGGTACTACGAGGGTTTTTATTGGTGGTTTTTTGGTCAATCGAAATGGCGGGGGATAACCCTTCAATGGACTCAACGTCGGGTTTTTCTAAGTTGCCTAAAAATTGGCGCGCATAGGCACTCAAACTTTCAACATAGCGACGTTGCCCTTCTTTGTATATTGTATCAAACGCCAAAGACGTTTTGCCAGACCCCGATAATCCAGTCATAACAATCAACGTATTTTTCGGTATCGTTAAATCAATATTTTTAAGATTGTTTTCTTTGGCGCCTTTTATAACAATGTCTTTCACAATAATCACGTCCTGTCACTGGTTCAATTTATCTCGTAATGTCTTTTCATCCCAAACCGTAATGCCAAGATTATTGGCTTTTTGTAGTTTTGACCCAGCTTTTTCACCCGCGATTAACACACTGGTTTGTGATGACACAGAACTGCTTACCTTACCACCCCGTGCCTCAATGCGTTCACTCGCTTCACTGCGACTTAAAGTGGATAACGTCCCTGTAAGCACAAACGTTTTCCCTTCAAAATTGGTATCGTGCGTTTCGTCTAATCCAGTGTATTTTCCTTCAATGCCAAGTGCAAGTAAATCGTCAATCATGGTACGTTTTTCACGGTTTTGAAAGTACTCTACAACACTTTTTGCGATCTTGTCACCCACATCAGGAAGATCGAGTAAGTCTTCTTGCGTAGCCGTTTTTACGTTGTCGATTGTTTTGAAAGCTTTCGCGATGGTTTTTGAAGCTTTTTCACCAACATGACGTATGCCGAGTCCAAAAAGCAGTTGTTCTAAACTGTTTGATTTTGATTTTTCGATATGCTTCAGCATTTTATCAATGCTTTTTTCACCAAATCCCGCGCGCTTAATGAGCGTATCACGATGCGCTTTTAAGCGGTATAAATCAGGAATACTTTGCAATAACCCTTCATTAAAGAAATGTTCAATAACGCGTTCCCCAACCCCATCAATGTTCATCGCTTTACGGGACACAAAATGAATCATCGTTTCAATCTGTTTCGCCGAACACGTATCATTAGAACAATATAAATCCGCTTCACCTTGTTCGCGTTTCAATGGGGAATCGCATGCTGGACAGTTTTTGGCCATTATTAATGGCTGTTGATCAGTGCGGCGTTCTTTTATGACTGAGACAACTTCAGGAATGATGTCTCCGGCTTTTTTGACAATAACATCATCACCAACACGGATATCTTTTGAGACAATATAATCTTCATTATGTAACGTCGCTCTTGACACCGTGCTGCCTTGAATATCAACTGGTGTTAACACTGCTACAGGCGTAATTTGACCCGTTCTACCCACTTGAAAGATCACATCTTCAACCCGTGTGATGACTTCTTCTGCTTTGAATTTATAGGCAATCGCCCATTTTGGGCTTTTGGCTGTATAACCAATCTTATCATAAAGTGTTGTATCATTCACTTTAACCACTGCACCATCAATATCAAATGGGTAATCATGTCGCTTAGATTCGATCGATAAAACTGCGTTTATGACATCGTCAATGGTTGTACAATGCATTGGGAGACTCACTTTGAACCCAAGCTTTTCTAAAGCTTTCATGGCTTCTGTTTGTGATTGTGCTTCAACACTTTTAACATCGGTAATACTATAAATCAACATATCTAATGTCCGTTTCGCGGCAACCTTGCTATCGAGTTGACGAATAGAACCCGCCGCTGCATTGCGGGGGTTTTTAAACCGTGGTTCACCTCGTGATTCACGTGCCGCGTTCAGTGCCGCAAAAGCGGCTTTTGGCATATAAATCTCTCCGCGAACTTCACCGGTAAATGGCTCTCTTAAGCGCAATGGAACACTTTTTATCGTCACAACATTATGGGTAATATCTTCCCCAACTGAACCATCCCCACGCGTAGCGGCGGTGAGAAGTTTCCCCTTTTCATAGTGAAGGGTTGCCGCAAGGCCATCAACCTTTTGTTCAACCGCGTAATCAACGTGGCCTACGATTTTAACAATGCGTTGGTTAAACGCGCGTAAATCTTCTTCATTAAAAGCATTTGATAAACTGAGCATTGGGATGGTATGCTCATATTTTTCAAACCCATCTAAAACAGTTCCACCAACGCGACGCGTTGGAGAATCATCGGTCGCATACTCCGGATGGTTTCTTTCTAACTCGATAAGCGTATGTAAAAGCTGATCATAATCAACATCGGAAATCGATGGGTTGTCTAACACATGGTATTCATAATCATATCGATTAATGCGTTCTTTTAATTGTTCAATACGTTTTTTTACATCCAAGAAAATCACACCTTTTCAATCGCTCGATGATTTTTTAACAGCGTTTTTATGCCGTGTGGTTGATCAAACACAATAACAGCTTGATCTCCATCAACACTGACGACTAACCCTTTGCCAAATGCTTTATGGCGAACTTTATCACCTTTTTGAATCGCGTTTTCTTGCTCATCATTTGTGTCTAGCATTGCGTGTTTAGGAAATGCCTGTCTTGATGGTGTATGAAATGTAGGTTTATTTAACCCTTCAACCGACAAAAGCGTTGGGTCAATTTCACGGAGAAACTGACTGTCTGGGTTCATCATCATTTGCCCAAATAAGCGGCGTTGCCTAGCGTTGGTTAAAAATAGTTTATCCATCGCCCGTGTCATCCCAACGTACATCAATCGCCGTTCTTCTTCCATATCTTTCGCACTGTCTAACGCACGATGAAGTGGAAAGAGGCCTTGTTCTAAGGCAACGATAAAGACAACCTTATATTCTAATCCTTTTGCGGCGTGAAGTGTCATTAACGTGACAGCATTCTTATCATGTCGTTCATCTTCTTGACTTTGTAAGGCAATGTCTTGTAAGACAGCGGTTAATAGTACTGTATTGTCCGAATCAGCGACAGCGCGTTTTTGTTCGACAAACATGCTTTTTAATTCCAACACATTTTCTAATCGTACCTCGCCCATATCATCAAATTTGAGGGCTTCTTTATAGCCGGTTTCAGCCAATAAAAACTCTAAGAAATCCCCTAAATCTAACGTTTTGAGGTTTTCACTTAAAGTTCGAATCAGCTGTTTAAATGCACGTAATCGATTCGTTGCAGTTTTACCCAAGGGAGTATCTTCATCATCAACAGCGTCAAAGAGCGATTGTTGTTCACGCTCAGCATGAAGCATAAGTCGGTCAATCGTTTTTGCACCAATGCCTCTTCGCGGTTCATTCACCACACGGCTAAAACTGTAATCATCATGCGGATTAAGGGTTAAACGCAAATAGGCAACAACATCTTTAATCTCTTTTCTACGAAAAAATGCGGTGTTACCGACAATTTGGTAAGGTATGTTTTTATGAATAAACGATTCTTCAAATGTTCGTGATGTCGAATTTGCGCGATATAATACCGCGATATCAGAAAAGTCAATATCGGTTTTTCTGGCGTATTCCTTAATGGTTTCAGCCACATAAGCCGCTTCATCACGATACGTATACGCCTTAAAAAACGTGACTTTATCACCATCACCACGCGTTGAAAACAGCGTTTTATCAATACGGGTTTTATTGCTTTTTATCACGCCATTTGCGGCGTTTAAAATATTGTTGGTGCTGCGGTAATTTTGTTCTAATAGAATCGGTTTTACATTGGTAAAATCTTGTTGGAAGCGTTGAATATTTTCGATATTCGCGCCTCGAAAAGCGTAAATACTTTGATCTTCATCACCAACAATAAATACATTTTGATGCTTTCCAACCAACAATCGGATTAACCGGTATTGAAGGTTATTGGTGTCTTGAAATTCATCAACCAAAATATACTGAAATTGGTTTTGATAATACTCACGAACGGTTTTGTGTTGTTCAAGGAGTTCAATGGTTAAAACGAGCAAATCTTCAAAATCAACAAGATTGTTCGCTTTTAGATGTCGTTGGTATTCTGGCACGACATTTCGCAAATACGTTTGGATGGGTTCCTCATACGCATCAATGGCGTCTAAATCCCCTTTAACGTTCATCACAAGACTTTTTAACATCCGGGGTTTAACCAACTTAACATCTATATTTAATCGCCTTAAAATCAGTTTTATCAGTTGGGTTGCATCATCGTCATCAATGATTTGAAAGTTTTGATTATAACCAAGACGCTCGATATGCTCACGCAAAATACGCGCACACATCGAGTGGAATGTTGAGACCCACATGTCACGCGTTGAAACATTTAATAAACTGCCAACACGCATTTTCATTTCTTCGGCAGCTTTATTGGTAAATGTAATCGCTAAAATACTTTGGCGCGGTACACCCAAGTTAAAAATAAGGTGTGCCATGCGTCTTGTCAGCACACGTGTTTTCCCACTTCCTGCGCCGGCAATTGCCATGACAGGACCTTCGGTAGTGCGTACTGCATTAATTTGTGCTTTGTTTAATCCTTCAAACATTTCTTTCATGCAATCACCTGTAAAAATTATATCAAAAAGCCGTGTGAAATCATAATGGAAAGACGAAGAAAAAACCCTTGCCTATTTTGGCATAAAAAAAGAGACGGAATGTCCGTCCCTTTGCCGATCATTTTTTACAGTTGAGTGATGTTTTCGGCTTGAGGTCCTTTTGAACCTTCGACAACGTCGAAAGTTACTTTTGCGCCTTCTTCAAGTGTTTTGAATCCGTCAGAGTTGATGTGTGAATAGTGTGCAAACACGTCTTCACCTTCATCGGTAGTGATGAATCCGAAACCTTTTTCAGCATTAAACCATTTTACAGTTCCAGTCAAGGGGAGTTCCTCCTTCTTATGGTATTTCTTAAACGAGTACGCGGTTCATAAGAAGGGCCAAACATCATGTTTACATTTCTTATAAAGTGCGGTGTTGCGTTTAAGTTCCTTCTCTATAATACACGATATGCAAAATAATGCAAGGATTTTGTGTTATTTACTTTTTAAAGGATGATTTCAATGCCACAACACGGTTGAAAACAAGCGCATCATGGCGACTATCGGGATCAAGCGCGAAATAGCCGTTACGTGTAAATTGGAATGCCTCTTGCTCATGCATGTCGACATTGCCTTCAATAAATCCATGTTGAATTTTCTTTGATGCGTCATTGATGGCGTTAGAACCGTCTTCTTTAAGCAAGTTTTCATACAGTCTAACTTCAGCTGGTTTTGCGGTTGTTGCCTCCACAAAATGAATCGTACCATTCGGTTTGCGCTCGTTAAAACCAGTTCCGCTTCGTGTGGCGTTGTCATACGTGCAATAAATCGTCTGAATGCGGCCTTCATCATCTGTTTCTACATCGTGTGCTTTAATGAAGTACGCATGCATTAAACGCACTTCAATACCAAGTGATAACCGCTTCCACTTTTTGTTTGGCTTTTCCATGAGGAAATCATCGCGTTCAATATAGAGTTCACGGCCAAATGCGACAGGGCGTGACCCAAAGTCTTCACGATCGCGGTGAAACGGTGCTTCTAAGGTTTCAATATCACCTTCGTAATTCGTAATGACGACTTTAACAGGATCGATGATGCCATGAATACGACGCGCATGTTGACTCAAATAATCTCTAACCACTTCATAAAACATGGCGATGTCTGTATACCCTTGCGATTTTGGTAACCCAAGCGTCTCGATAAATGCGTGAATGGCTTGTGGTGGTACGCCTCGTCGTCTTAAACCACTTAAGGTAATAAGCCTCGGGTCGTCCCAGCCATCGACAACACCCTCTTCTACAAGTTTACGAATATGCCGTTTCCCAGTAATTTGATGAGCAATCATAAGTTTCCCAAATTCAATTTGACGGGGAACGTTTGGCATTTCACAGTGTTTGACAAACCAGTCATAAAGTGGTCTGTGGTCTTCAAATTCAAGACTGCATAAAGAGTGGGTAATCCCTTCAATTGCGTCTTCAATAGGGTGGGCAAAATCATACATTGGGTAAATGCACCAATCGTTTCCAGTATTATGATGTTCAGCGCGTTGAATCCGGTAAATAACAGGATCGCGCATGTTCATATTGCCACTAGCCATATCAATTTTAGCGCGCAATACCCGTGATCCATCAGGGTATTCCCCGTTCTTCATCCCTTCAAAAAGTCGCACGTTTTCTTTAACAGATCGATGTCGGTAAGGACTTTCTTTCCCTGGGGTCGTCAAATCACCACGGTATGTCTTAATCTCATCCGCTGTTAATTCATCCACATAAGCCATGCCCTTCTTAACCAAAAGCATCGCGCGTTTATACATTTCATCAAAATAATTGCTTGCATAATAAAGGTTTTTCCAAGGACACCCTAACCACTCAATATCTTTTTGCATCGCTTCCACAAACAATGTATCCTCAGTGACAGGATTGGTATCATCAAAGCGTAAATTAAAATACCCACCGTACTCTGTGGCTAAATTATAATTGGTAAGAATGGCTCGCGCATGCCCCAAATGTAAAAACCCATTGGGTTCAGGTGGAAACCGTGTAACAGGGTAATCGTGTTTCTTTGTTTTAAGATCTTCTTCAATAATGGTGCGTATAAAATTGCTTTTTTCCATCATAATCACCTTAGCTTTCAGCTCAATTATATAGAAATTCATAAGAAAAAGAAAGCACCGAACACACATTTTCACATAGTAAGTTTGCATTTTATTTGCTATACTGAATTTGACATTAAAGGAGTGGTGTGCATGAAACCATCGCCGTTATATTACGGAAAGTTGTGGATGGCTGGATTATTGATGGGCATTGCCGGTATTGTACCGGGTTTAAGCAGCGGTACAGTAGCGGTTATTGCAGGGGTTTATAAGCGTTTAATCGATAGCCTTGACGCATTATTTAAACGCGGAGAAAAGAAATGGTTGCCACTAACAACGCTCATCGTCATATTCACTGGCATGGTTATGGCAACGTTTTTGTTTGCGTCTATGATGTCTACACTCATTGAACGACATCCCGCGTTAACCAGTGTATTTTTTATCGGCTTAATTATTGGGACAACGCCTTCAGTAGCCCACCACGCTAAAAGGCTTGATAATACTGATAAAATTCGCCTCTCCAGTGTTTTAGTCATTGTATGTGCATTTGCTTTTGTTATATTCATGCATACCGCACAATCAAATGGTGTCGCTTCCTATACATCATTCTCAGTACGTCTGTTTGTGATTTTATTTACCGCCGGTTTCTTTGCAGGCGCAACAGCCGTTGTGCCTGGGTTTAGCGGTTCACTCGTTTTACTAATGCTTGGGGTATACGCAACCCTTCTCACAGCAATAGCTGAATTTAATTGGCCGATATTATTAACCATTGCACTCGGTGCTTTATTTGGCGTTATAATGATTTCACGGGTCATGCATCAATTAATCAAGCATTACCCACAAGCAACGTATGCCGGAATTGCTGGGTGTTTGTTTGCGTCGGCTTATACACTATGGCCAGGATTAAGCAGTGTTGAAGGTGCCTTGCTTATCGCCCTGGCGCTTGGGGTATTCATTGTTGGTGCGTTGCTCGCATTAACCGTTGGCGGTGCACGCGATCATGCTTGAGGCTGTAATTTTTGACTTTGATGGCACCTTAGCAGATACCCGCGCCATTACATACGATGTCTATACTGACCTCGCTGCTAAACACAATATTAAACCACTCTCAAAATCAGCCTTTGAAGCGTTAGGCGCCTTACCTATACGCAAGCGATTGAAAAAACACGGGGTGTCAATATACCGTTTACCAAAACTCATTAAATCCGCGCTACCCATCTATAAAAAGCGCATTAAAGAAGCTGATTTTTACCCTATCAAAGAAACGTTAAACGCCTTAAAAGCGCGTAATATTAAACTAGCGATTGTATCATCAAACGCGCCTGAAACCATTGCGGCGTTTTTAGCCATTCATAATTTATCGATGTTTGATTGCATTATCGGCAAGGCCCCTGTATTTGGAAAAAGTCGCGCCATTAAGCGCGCCTTAAAAACCCTTAATGTATCCAAAAATTCAACCCTTTATGTTGGCGATGAACGACGCGACATCGATGCGTGTCACAAGATATCACTACCCATCATTGCAGTTGGTTGGGGTTATGATGATGCCGCACTGTTAAAAGAAGCCAATCCGACCCATTACGCTGAACGACCAGAAACGCTTTACGAG
>PWME01000124.1 GCA_003559235.1 Mollicutes bacterium
TAACTATTCTTGATGCCAAAGGTTTTGAGACGATTACAGTCGAAACGCTTTTGAAACGGGCCCATGCCTTAACAGGCATCCCAGAAGCTGTAGATTTTAAAGGGGAGCCCATCGGGATTGTTGAAAGTAGACATGGTGAAACACTCGATACCTTACACGCAAAAAAGGGGTGAATTTTATGCGCATCTATGATGTGATTTTAGACAGTGAAAAAGCTGCGGTTGTCGAGTTTTTAGACCGCTTTAATTTAGAATATGAGGATGATATCGATGATACCATCGTTTTAAAAGATGGCGATACCATCTATGCTACTGCATCGACAGCGCACAATGTAATTAAATGTGTTGCCGTTGATGAAAATCTTCGTGGACAAAATCTTTTGGGCACGTTAATCACCGAAATAATCAAACGTCTCAATGCAAAAGGCATTGACCATTATTTTGTCTATACACTTGATGAACATGTTGAGCGGTTTCGTGCACTTGGTTTCAAACCAATTGTTACAACGATGACTTTAGCAGTGCTTGAAGGTGGAGGTTCTATTACCAAGCGGCTGCAAACATTAGTCAAAACGTATCAGTTAAGTGACCAACCAAAAGCAGCGGTTGTTGTCAATGCAAATCCGATGACCTTAGGGCATTTGCACTTGATTAAAACCGCCGCTTCAATGTATGACCGTTTGCTTGTGTTTGTGGTTAGTGAAGATCGCAGTGTTTTTCCGTTTGACGCTCGGTTTTCCATCGTAAAAAAAGCGTGTGAACCTTATGAGAATATTACGGTATTACCAACCCTTGATTATTTGGTATCTTATGCGTCGTTTCCTAAGTATTTTCAAAAAGAAGAATCAAAACTCAAAGAAGAACACGCACTCATTGATGTGCTCATCTATAAGCAATATTACACAAAAATTTTCAATATTGTGAAGCGGTTTGTGGGTGAAGAACCTTATTCGCCGATGACCCAAATTTACAATGAAACCATGCGTAAACACCTTACCGCGCACTTAGAAATTCTCCCGCGCTTAACGAAAGAAAATCAAGCGGTTAGTGCATCCCATGTGCGCACATTACTAAAAACCCAATCGTTAGAAGCGGTGAAACCTTACGTGCCAAACGCAACGTTAGCGTTTTTACAATCTAAAGAAGGAAAGCGCATTATTCAAGCGCTTAAAGATTATGAACGACGCCATTGAGAAAACAATACTAAAGGCACGCGACATTCGCGCTGAAACCATTCGCCGCTACAGTAAAACGGCAAAAACTATCGTGGTATTGAGCGTAAATATGCCAGGGGCGATGAAAAATACACCGCATGGTGCGTATTTGCTTAGACAGTTTAGCAAAGTGGTGTGTGATACATTCGATGCTACCTTAATAAACCGTCATGAAAGTGACGCGGGAGATTATGATGTGTTTGAAACATCATGGGATGCAAAGCATGTCAAAACGCTTTGTTTAGACATTGAAGATCAGATCCCTTTAGGCCGTTTTATTGACCTCGACGTGCATACACAAGGGGGAGCCTTTTCCCGTGCGATGCTTGGGGTTCCTGAACGAAGGTGCTTTGTGTGTGATGACATGGCGCGTCAATGTGCACGGACAAAAAAACATCGGTTATCAGTGCTAAGAGAAACATTGAATGAACATGTTGAAGCGATGATTGCCTCAACGCTTGAAAGCATGGTAACTGAAGCGTTGCGCTGTGAGCTTGAACTGACGCCGAAACTTGGACTTGTTAGTTTAGAAGATTCAGGCGCACACGATGACATGGATGCTTCGCACTTTCATGCATCTATTGACGCGTTAGCGCCCTTTTTTAAAGCTTTTGCAGAAGCCGGATTTATTGAGCCCATTAATTTAGAAAGTTTGCGCAACTTAGGCATGCGCGCAGAAAAAGCGATGTTTGAAGCAACCGGTGGTGTGAACACACACAAAGGGGCAATCTTTTGTTTTGGCGCTGTATTGCCCTTCGCGGCACGTGGCGTTTTGCATGGTGAATCCTTAGAATCTATTATCCATTTAACCGCAACACAAAGTAAAACACTCGTTGAAGCAGATTTTGAAAGTTTGATGCAAAGCGAGGCGGCAACCGCTGGTGAACATATTTATAAAACCTATGGGTTTAAAGGTGTGCGCGCTGAAGTTGCTTCTGGATTCAAAAGTATATTTGCGTGGTATCCCGATGACAATCCTTACCGTGCGCTGGTTAATATCATTGCGCGGGCCGAAGATACTACTGTTATTAATCGGCACGGCATAGGGATGTTGCGTGCGCTTCAACAAGATATGCGGGCATTACTTGAAGCGTCTAAATTTGATGATAACTTATATGCTGTTATTAGTGATAAATACAAAAACGCGAACGTTTCTCCCGGCGGTGCGGCAGATTTGCTCGCGCTTAGCTTTTTCTTCGATCGTTTCACTAAGATTTTATAGGTGACACCCTTGCACAATATTATGGCGTTTAAGCAACGCATCAATGGTATTTAAGACGACAAACTTTTTTAATGTCCACGTTGGTGCAATGAGTGTATCTTTTGGACTATCACCGGTTAGTCGGTGAATTACCATGTTCGGATTTAATAAGGCAATTTGTTTAACCACGATGTTTGCGTATTGTTCAAGCGTAAGTAGCTCAAACGGTTTTTGTTGATACATCGCCCCTAAGGCGGTGTTTTTCATAATATGCAACATATGGATTTTTATGCCTTGAACGCCTAAACGGTTTACGTACTTTGCAGTATCAAGCATCATCGCTTCACTTTCATGTGGTAAGCCATTGATGATGTGAATGACAGTTTCAATACCGCGTGAATGTAAGCGCGTCACGGCATCTTGCACACAATCGGTTGAGTGGGCACGGTTTAACCGTTTTGCGGTTGGTTCGTGAATGGTTTGTAAGCCGAGTTCAACACTGACATCAACGTGTTGGTTAAGTTCTGCAAGCAAGTCAACTGTGGCTTCATCTAAGGCATCACACCGCGTTGCAATCGCTAAGCCAACAATGGATTTATCAAGATTTATGGCGGTATAAAAAAGGGTGCGCAATGTTTCAACATCCGCATAAGTATTTGTGTTGGCTTGAAAGTAGGGAATGGTTAAAGCATCCGGCCATTTTTTTAACATGTTTGCTTTGACCGTTTGGTATTGTGTCTTTAAAGATGTTAAGGCATTACCCGCAAAATCTCCTGACCCTGAAGGACTACAAAAAATACAGCCCCCAACGCCTTTGGTGCCATCTTTATTAGGGCAAGTAAAATTTGCATCCAGCGATACTTTAAACACCTTTTTGCCATACCGTTTCTTTAAAGCATTGTTTAAGGATAGATAACGGGTTTCTCCAACTCTCATGTTTATCACCAAATCTATTGTATCATACCAAAAACGGGTTTGAATAAAGATAACTTATGATATAATTGGCTTTGGTGATGGTTATGTTAAATAAAATTCGTTATAGCTTTGTGTTTCCACAAGGCTTGATTGCTTATCGAAAAGATCGTTTGGTAAAGGTATTTGCCTACATTTTTTTCTTTGCGATTTTTATGGGTACCGCACCACTCATTAATACCATTACATTTACAGGGATACCACGCAGTACCGAAGACTTAATTATTGAAAATAGTGTACCCTTAGAAAACAGTACGTGTGAAATACGTGAGGCTACGTTGGTTTGTGATGAGGTCACTCACCATCAGTTTTTAGATGCAGGACGGTTTACATTTTCTATTGACACAAGAGAATCCATTCCAGTGGATGATTACCGTGGTTTTTCACAACACGTTGTGATGCGCGAAGAACGTGTTACGATTATCTTTATGGGCAATGTTGTGCTCACAAGACCGATTGCAGAACTTGACGAAGCGATCCATAACCTTGATATGCGTGATGATGCGACTGAGTCAAGAGATTTTTATCAAGCTATGTTTACGGCACTTAATACAGAAATTCGTGAGGCTCGTCCAATTTGGGGGTCTTTACTTGTCGTTGGAAATATTGTATCTGGGCTGATTCTTTTTAATGTTTTTATCATTTTGAACACGTTGTTGACACGGATGCGTTTACCGCAAATAGGATTTCGTGATATGTATGTCATGATGGCATATGCAGGGACGCTGCTATATATTATTTTGATTTTCGAGTCATTGCTCAATTTCAATTTCTTTATCTTTTTACTATTACTTTTCGTTGCGTTTAGACAAATGAGTCGTTTAGCTTTTGAATTACAAAAGCAAATCATGCAACAACCCCCACCTGATGCTTGAAACCGCGCTAAGGGTATGCTATAGTTAAGTAACAGCTTTGATATAGGAGTAGTAACGAATGTGTTTTGTTAAAGAGACTCGGTGGTGCTGCAAACCGGGCAAAGCACGCGTGAACTCGCCTGTTGAGCTGGCGTTAAAAACGTCCGTTTCCCGCGTTAAGGGTTAGAGTGCCGGCGTGCCGGAACTAAGGTGGTACCGCGGATTATCCGCCCTTGGGAGCGGTTTTTTTTATGGAAAAAAAGGAGTGATTATGATGCATTATAGACCCAAAAAAATTGAAAGAAAATGGCAATCACTGTGGTATGAAAGTAATGTATTTAATGCGAAAGACGATGGTGAAAAGCCGAAATATTATGCGCTTGTCGAGTTTCCTTATCCTTCAGGGTCCGGCATGCATGTTGGGCATATTCGCGCCTATACGAGTTTGGAGATTGTGGCGCGCAAACGCCGTATGGAAGGCTATAATGTTTTATTTCCGATTGGCTTTGACGCATTTGGATTGCCAACTGAAAATTATGCGATTAAAGAGAATGTACACCCTCGCAAAGTTACCGACGATAACATCGAACTGTTCACAAAACAATTAAAAGCGGTTGGCTTTAGTTTTGATTTTGATCGCGTGGTGGATACGACGGATCCTGATTACTACCGTTGGACACAATGGATTTTTGTGCAACTTTTCAAACATGGTCTTGCATACCGCAGTAACACGTATGTCAATTATTGTCCATCGTGTAAAGTCGTGTTATCTAATGAAGAGTCGCAAGGTGGACAATGCGATCGCTGTGATACACAAGTTGAACAAAAGGAAAAAGATGTCTGGTTTTTAAAAATCACAGCGTATGCGGAAAAGTTGCGAGAAGGGTTAAAAGATTTAGAAACATTACCACGGATTAA